>NZ_JBQEPU010000039.1:0-59365 GCF_052045835.1 Paraburkholderia sp. 22099
ACTGTCCAGCTTCGCGTGAAATCGCTGTCCAGCTTGCCGTGAAATCCGTGCCCACCTTCGCGTGAAATGCCTGTCCAGCTTGGCGCGAAATCGCTGTCCAGCTTGGTGTGAAATACGCAGATAAGGATCGCTGAATCTGTTATTGGAGCAACGCGCGCTCTTTTTTCTATACTCGATTCCGGTCAGCACTCACCAACGACGAGTGCCAAAACTCATACGCGGAATTCGAACCATGAGCCTACGTCCCTTGCATGACCGCCTGATCGTCAAGCGTCTCGACCAGGAAACCAAAACCGCTTCCGGCATTGTGATTCCCGAAAGCGCCGCCGAGAAACCCGATCAGGGCGAAGTGATCGCGATTGGGCCGGGCAAGCGCGATAGCGATGGCAAGCGCGTCGAACCCGATCTTAAAGTCGGCGAGCGCGTGCTGTTCGGCAAATATGCGGGTCAGTCGGTCAAAGTGGACGGCAACGAATTGCTCGTGCTGCGCGAAGAAGACGTGGTCGCCGTCGTCACTCAATAAAGAACGGAGCTTTCAATCATGGCAGCCAAGGAAATCATCTTCAGCGACATCGCCCGCTCGAAACTCGTGGAGGGCGTCAACACCCTCGCCAACGCGGTCAAGGTCACGCTCGGTCCGAAGGGACGCAACGTGGTACTGGAACGCAGCTTCGGCTCGCCGGTCGTGACCAAGGACGGCGTATCGGTTGCGAAGGAAATCGAATTACCGGATCGCGTGCAGAACATCGGCGCGCAACTCGTGAAGGAAGTCGCGTCGCGCACCAGCGACGCCGCCGGCGACGGCACGACGACTGCAACCGTGCTCGCGCAAGCCATCGTTCGCGAAGGACAGAAGTACGTCGCGGCGGGGCTCAATCCGCTGGACCTGAAGCGCGGCATCGACAAGGCCGTGGTCGCCGCCATCGACGAACTCAAGAAGATCAGCAAACCGACCACCACCAGCAAGGAAATTGCGCAGGTCGCGACGATCTCGGCTAACGGCGAAGAGTCGATCGGGCAGCGCATTGCCGAAGCGATCGACCGTGTCGGCAAGGAAGGCGTGATCACCGTCGAAGACGGCAAGTCGCTCGACGACGAACTCGACGTGGTCGAAGGCCTGCAATTCGATCGCGGCTACCAGTCGCCGTATTTCATCAACGACCAGGACAAACAGGTCGCCGTGCTCGACAACCCGTTCGTGTTGCTGCACGACAAGAAGGTGTCGAACATTCGCGATCTGCTGCCGATTCTGGAACAGGTCGCCAAAGCGGGCCGGCCGCTTCTGATCATCGCGGAAGACGTGGAAGGCGAAGCGCTGGCCACGCTCGTGGTCAACAACATTCGCGGCATCCTGAAGACGGTCGCCGTCAAGGCACCGGGCTTCGGCGATCGTCGCAAGGCGCTGCTCGAAGACATCGCGATTCTGACCGGCGGCCAGGTGATCGCCGAGGAGACGGGACTGTCGCTCGAAAAAGCGACGCTCGCGGAACTCGGTCAAGCCAAGCGCATCGAGGTGGGCAAGGAAAACACCACCGTGATCGACGGCGCCGGCGACAGCAAGAATATCGAAGCGCGCGTCAAACAGATCCGCGTGCAGATCGAGGAAGCGACCTCCGACTACGATCGCGAAAAGCTCCAGGAACGTGTCGCGAAACTCGCGGGCGGCGTGGCCGTGATCAAGGTCGGCGGCGCGACCGAAATCGAGGTGAAGGAAAAGAAGGACCGCGTCGACGACGCACTGCACGCCACGCGCGCCGCGGTTGAAGAAGGCATCGTGCCGGGCGGCGGCGTCGCGTTGATTCGCGTGAAACAGGCGATCAGCGGCCTTCGGGGCGCGAACGCCGATCAGGACGCGGGCATCAAGATCGTGCTGCGCGCACTGGAGGAACCGCTGCGCCAGATCGTCACGAATGCCGGCGAGGAAGCCAGCGTGGTCGTCGCGAAAGTGGCCGAAGGCACCGGCAATTTCGGCTACAACGCGCAGACCGGCGAGTACGGCGACCTCGTGCAATCAGGCGTGCTCGATCCGACCAAGGTCACGCGCACCGCGCTGCAAAACGCGGCATCGGTGGCGGGTCTGCTGCTGACTACCGACGCGACCGTGCATGAAGCACCGAAGGAGGCACCGGCCGCAGGACAGCCGGGCGGTCCGGGCGCAGGCGGCCCCGGACTGGACTTCTAAACGGTTGAGCTTGTAACGGACTCGAGAACATACACACGCCGGCATGCGCCGGCGTGTGTCGTTTCACCTTCATCACTTCGGAAAGAAGCGGTTTTCCGGCCGCCGCAAACCGAGGTTTTCGCGCAGCGTGCTGCCTTCGTATTCTTCGCGAAACAGTCCGCGTCGCCGCAATTCCGGCAATACCAGTTCGACGAAATCATTGAGCCCATTCGGCAATACCGGCGGCATCACGTTGAAGCCGTCCGCGCCGTAGTTCATGAAACGCTCTTCGAGTTGATCGACGATCTGCGCCGGCGTTCCGACCAGTTGCCAATGACCGCGGGCGCCCGCCACTCGCAGATAGAGCTCGCGTATCGTCAGATTCTCGCGGCGCGCGAGTTCGAGTGTGAGCAGTTGGCGGCTCTTGCTCGCATTCGTATCGGGCAGTTGAGGAATCGGACCGTCGAGCGGATAGCCGGACAGATCGAACCCGCCCGTGAGTCCCGATACCAGCGCGAATCCCACCTTCGGATCGACGAGCGACTGCAACTCCTCGAACTTCTCCTTCGCCTCGCTCTCGCTGCGGCCGACGATCGGGAACACGCCGGGCATGATCTTCAGATCGTCAGGCCGGCGGCCACGGGATTCAAGCCGCCCTTTCACGTCCGCGTAGAAATCGATCGCGTCCTGCAAAGTCTGTTGCGCGGTGAAGATGACTTCGGCGGTTTTTGCGGCCAGTTCGCGCCCCGCCTCCGACGATCCGGCCTGCACGACGACCGGATGCCCCTGCGGAGACCGCGCGACATTGAGCGGCCCTCTGACCTGGAAGAAGCGTCCCCTGTGGTCCAGCACGTGGCGCTTGCGCGGATCGAAGAAGCGGCCTTCGGTTTTGTCGCGAACGAACGCGTCGTCTTCCCAGCTGTCCCACAGGCCGGCCGTGACTTCGGCGAACTCGGCCGCGCGCTCATAGCGCTCGGCGTGGTCGAAATGCTTGTCGCGATTGAAGTTCTTCGCCTCGTGCTCGCTTGACGACGTGACGAGATTCCAGCCCGCGCGGCCGCCGCTGATGTGATCGAGCGACGCGAATTTACGGGCGATGTGATACGGCTCGTTGAAACTCGTCGACGCGGTGCCGACGAGCCCGATGCGCTCGGTCACCGCCGCCAGCGCGGACAGCAGCGTGATCGGCTCGAACTGCGCGACATAGCTGTGGGCGGTGCGGCTCAGAAAATCGACATCGTCGCCGCGCGTGCCCACGCCGTCGGCGAGAAACACCAGATCGAACTTCGCGGCCTCGGCCGTTTGCGCGAGCCGCACGTAGTGACGGAAATCGACGCCGGCGTCCGCCTTCGCGTCAGGGTGGCGCCACGCCGCGATGTGGTGGCCGGAAGGATAGAGAAATGCGCCGAGGCGCAGGTGTCCGCTACGTCTGCTCATGGAAGTCCGCGATAGAAATGACGACAGGAGGAATTGGCTACAAGTGGTGCGCGGCGTCGAGCCGGCCACGCGAGCGTTGCGTGAAGGAGGTGTTGATTCCGTGCTCGATGCGATGTGCCATCGCCCAGGTCCGCGATGCTCAGTCGGCCGCCGGAATCCATGCAGCGGTGGCCGCGTCGCTGGCGCGGAATGCCGGAAACTTCTGGCCGAGCTCGGCGATCGTCCTGATGTTGTTCTTCACCAGATCGTCGCGCGTGATCAACGTCGGCTTGACGACGATCCGGTGCTCGGGTTCCTGCCCCGCCAGCAACAGCGCGGCGGCGCGCACCGACACCGCGCCAACCACCGCCGGGTTGGTCGCCGCGGTCGCGACCCATGCGCTGTTCGGCGCGCGAATCGCCTCGATGTCGGACGTCGAAATGTCGGCGCTGTAGATGCGCAGCTTCGACGCGAGGTTCGCCTCGTCCGCGGCGAGCTTCGCGCCGCGCGCGAATTCGTCGTAAGGCGCGAACACCACGCGAATCTCGGGATGCGCGCGATAAGCGGCCGCGGCCTGATTGGCGACGGACTGCGCGATCGGATTGTCGACCGTGCCCCAGCGCGCCTTCTCCTGAACCTTCGGATGCGCGGCCTTGAAGTCGCGCCACACCGCATCGCGCCGGTCGAGCGGCGCAAAACCGGCGACATACACGTAGCCGGCCGAGAACGCGTCGCCGTTGTCTTTCACCGCCTGGTCGAGCAGCAGCGCGGCGAGGTCGTGATCGCTCTGCTCGATCTGGGGCACCTTCGAATTGCCGAGGTCGACGTCGAACGCGACGACCTTGATGCCCTTGTCGAGCGCACGTTGCACGACGTCCTTCAGCGATTCGGGCAAGCCGTGATTGACGATGATCGCCGACACGCCGAGGCTGATCGCCTGCTGGATCTGCTCGCGTTGCTCCGCCGCGTCCTGGCGGCCTTCGTAGATGCGCAGATCGATGCCGAGCGCCTTCGCCTGCTTCTGCGCGCCGGCCTCGTAGGCCTGGAAGAAATCGCCGGTGGACAGATAGTTGACGAGCGCGACTTTCACGCCGCCCTTGTCGAACGGCGCCGGCGCGCCCTTGAGCGGCGCGGCGTGCGCGGCGGCGCCTGCCAGCATCGTGGCGGCCGTGGCGACGACGACGGCAAGCGCGCGCGCCTTCAGGCTCGTCTCGAACTTACGACGCGGAAATGATTTCATCAGCGATCTCCAGACCGGAAAGGACAGCGTTGTGATGGATAGTTTTTATCCGGCATGTGCCGGTGTGTGGGTCGGCGCATCGGCCTGCCCATTGGCACTCGCTTGATTCAGCGCTTGATTCAGCGTCCGAGTTCGATAAGCCGCGCCCGGATGCGGCTCGGCGAGCCGCGGACCGCGCCCGTGCAGCTTCTCGCGCAACGAGCCCGCCGCGTAGTCGGTTTTATAAACGCCGCGCCGTTGCAGTTCGGGCACGACGAGGTCGACGAAATCACTGAAGCTCTCGTGCGTCAGCGCATACGCGAGGTTGAAGCCGTCGACATCGGTTTCCTCGACCCACGACTGCAACTCGTCGGCGATCTCCTGCGGGCTGCCGACCGACAGCGGCCCCAGGCCGCCAATGCCACCCCACTTCGCGATCTCGCGCACGGTCCACACGCGCGTCGGATCGGCGCTCGACAGCGCCTCCACCGCCGATTGCACCGCATTGCTCTCGACATAGCGCAACGGCTCGTCGAGGTCGTATTTCGACAGGTCGATGCCGGTCCATCCCGACATCAGCGCGAGCGCGCCCTCGTCGCTCGTATAGCGGCGATAGTCGGCGTGCTTCGCGTGCGCCTCGGCCGACGTGTTGCCGGTGATCACCGTGTGCAGATTGAAGATCAGCACGTCGTGCGGATCGCGTCCGAACGACTTCACGCGCGCGCGGATATCGGCGACGAAATGCTTCAGGATCGTGCGCGACGGCGCCGCGATAAAAATGCACTCGGCGTGCTGCGCGGCGAAATCCTTGCCGCGCTTCGAGGCGCCCGCCTGGTACAGCACCGGCGTGCGCTGCGGCGACGGCTCGCAGAGGTGGATGCCCGGCACGTCGAAATAGGGGCCGAGGTGGTTGATCGGGTGGACCTTGGACGGCTCGGTGAACACGCGCCGCCCGGCGTCGCGCACCACCGCATCGTCTTCCCACGACGCTTCCCAGAGCTTGTAGCAGACTTCGAGATATTCCTCGGCGAGCGAATAACGCTCGTCGTGACTCACCTGGGCGGGCAGGCCGACATTGCGCGCCGCGCTATCCAGATACGACGTGACGATGTTCCAGCCAACCCGGCCGTCGGTCAGATGATCGAGCGTCGACATGCGCCGCGCGAACGGATACGGATGTTCGTACGACAGCGAGCAGGTCAGGCCGAAGCCGAGATGCTCGGTCACGTTCGCCATCGCCGACACCAGCAGAATCGGATCGTTGACGGGCACCTGCGCGGCCTGGCGGATCGCGGCCTCGCCGTTGCCGTTGAAGACGTCGTAAATACCCAGCACGTCGGCGATGAACAGGCCGTCGAACTTGCCGCGCTCGAGCAGCTTCGCGAGGTCGGTCCAGTAGTCGATCTGCTTGTAACGCCACGATGCATCGCGCGGATGCGCCCATAAGCCCGGCGACTGATGCCCCACGCAGTTCATGTCGAAAGCGTTGAGGCGGATTTCTCTAGCCATGTTCGGATTCAGTGGAAGATGACGACGGCGCGCCGGCAGAGCCGGCCGCGAGCGATAGCGCGAAGCACGGTCATCCCGTCAATTCCACGGATGCCGCACCGGTTTGACGCCGTTCAGATAGTAGTTGCCGACCAGGTGATATTTCCAGCGCACCGGATCGTGCAGCGTATGCACGCGCGCGTTGCGCCAGTGACGATCGAAGTTGTGCTCGGCGAGCGTCGACTGCGTGCCGGCAAGCTCGAACAGCTTTTCGCCCGCGAGCAGCGCGACTTCCGTGGTCAGCACCTTCGCCTCGCCGACCGCGACCGACGCGCGCGCGACGTCGTCTTCGGTCATTTCAGGCTTTGCCGCGCTCGCGTCGAGCACGCGCGCCGCCCGTTCGAGCAGCGCTTCGGCCGCATGCAACTGGATATGCAGATGACCGATTTCGCGCACCGTCAACGGATCGTCGCTCGCGCGTTCGACCCCGCTGTCGATCCACGGCCGCGAGCGCGCGCGCACGAACGTCAGCGTGTCGGCGAGCGCGGCCTGGGCGATGCCCGCATCGATCGCGGCCTGGATGATCTGCGAGATCGGCCCGTTGAGCGTCGGAAAATCGGTCACGCGATGCGCGGGCAACACGAGCGATGCCGGCACGCGCACGTGGTCGAGCGTCACCGTGCCGCTGGCGGTCGTGCGTTGGCCGAAGCCCGACCAGTCGTCGATCACGCTCAGCCCCGGCGTGCCCTTCGGAATATAGGCGAGCCAGCCCTTGCGCTCGGCGTCGAGTCCGAGCACCGGTACGAAGTCGGCGAACAGCGCGCCGGTCGAATAGAACTTCGTGCCGTGCACCACGTAGTGATCGCCGTCGCGCGTCACGCTCGTCTTCAGATCCAGCACGTTCTTCGTGCCCTTCTCCGAAAAGCCGTTGCCGAAGCGTTTGCCGCCCAGCACCTGCGCGAAGAAATACCGCTTCTGGGCTTCGCTGCCGGTCAGCGCGACCACGTCGACGAGACCGAAGTGGTTTTGCGGCAACTGTCCGAGCGACGAATCCGCTGCTGCAATGATCTTGATCACCTCGGTCAGCGTGACGAAGGACACGCCCGCGCCGCCGTATGCCTTCGGCACGGTGATCGCCCACAGGCCCGACTGCGAGAACCATTCGATTTCGTCGTACGGCAGACGGCGCTCCGCATCGCGCCCGGCGGCGCCTTTCGCGAGACGGGCCGCCAGTTCGTGGGCCACGGCGAGCGCTTTGGCGTCGTCGGCAATCACATGCGCCGCGGACCGGTTTGCATCGAACGTTTTCGAGGAAACCGCTTCGTCAACTTCTGCCATGGGAGTCTCCGTTTGCATGACCGTTCGTTCAATCTATCAGCGGCCATCACGCGCGCAAACTGAACGATTCCGCAATCGATATTCCTTGGCGAATGCAAAGGATTTGCGCGCAGCGCGTGCGCGGCCGTGGCCGCTCCCAGGCGGCTTACGCGCGCGAGTCCGTACGCCGCCCGACGCTGAACGTGAATGCCAGCGCGAGCACCAGCAGCACGCCCTTGATGAAATCCTGCATGTAGTAAGGCGCGTTGAGCATCGTCAGCCCATTGAGCAACACGCCGACGAACACCGCGCCCACCACCGTGCCGAACACGTTGGGCCGCTTCGCGCCCCACACCGCGTAACCCATCAGCGCCGCCGCCACCGCATCGAGCAGCAGCGAGTGACCGGCGCTGACATCGCCACGCCCGACCCGCGCGGCGATCAGCACGCCGCCCAGCGACGCGATCGCGCCCGACGCCACGTAGGCCGCGATCCGGTAACGCGCGCTCGGCGCGCCCGCGAGTCGCGCGGCCGTCTCGTTGCCGCCGATCGCATAGATCACGCGTCCCCAGCGGGTCGTTTCCATCACGATGCACGCGAGCACGGTCAGCACCGCGAGCACCAGCACGGGCAACGGCACCACGTCGAACAGACGCAGGCGGCCGAGCGCCAGAAACGCGTCGGGGAACATCCCGCTCGCCTCGGAGCCGTCGGGCAAGATCGTGCCGGTGGCAAGAGAGCGCCCGCCGGTCGGAATCAATTGCAGCCCGGCCAGCAGGAACAACGTGCCGAGCGTCGCCAGTTGATCCGGCACGCGCAGCCGCGTGATCAGGAGGCCGTTGAACAGGCCGGCTGCTACGCCGAGCACGAGACACGCGGCGACCGCTTCCAGCATCCCGCCATGCCAGACGATCAGCACGTAGCTCGCCGCCATCTGCGCCGACGCGGCCACGCTGCCGACCGAAAGATCGAAGCCGCCCGCGGCCAGCGTGATCGTCACGCCGATCCCGAGCAGCGCAACGATCGATACCGCCTGGAGGATGCTGAACAGATTGTCGATGTTCAGGAACGCGGGTTCTTTCCTCGCGAACACGGCGATCAGGATCGCAAGCACCAGCAGGATGCCGGTGCGCTCCAGATGGTCGCGCAAGCTACGTAGGCCGCGCAGCGCGGGACGCGCACGGCGGTTGCCGGCCGCATCGCGCACAATGGGAGGGGTGACGGATTTCATCGATCGGAAAGAGCACTCAGGTCGTGGGTGGGATGATGATCGAGCGTCGCGCGATCGAAGCGGACCACGCGATCGGCGATCTCGAAGGCCTCTTCGAGATCGCTGACGAACACGATCGTCGCACGCTGTGGCGCATGGTGCCGCAACGTATCGGCGATGTCGGCGCGCGCGCCCGCGTCGACGCCCTGAAACGGTTCGTCGAGCAGCAGCAGCCGCGCGGGTTCGACGTGCCAGCGAGCCAGCACGACCTTCTGCTGATTGCCGCCCGATAACCGCGTCAGGCGATCGTCGGGGCCGGTGCAGCGAATCCCGAAACTGGCGATCGCCTGCGTGGCGACTTCGCGTTCCGTCGCCCGTTTCACCGTGCCGCGCCGGAACCAGCGCGACAGGAACGGAAAGCTGAGCGTGCCCGCGATCGACGCGAACGGCACGCTGTCGGGAAACAGCGAGGACCGCCAACGGTCTTCGCCGGCGAGGAACACGCCCGCGCGAATCGCCGCGGCTGGCGAGCGCGGACGCCACGGCTGTCCGTCGAGCAGCATCCGGCCGCCGCTCGCGCGCGTCGCGCCGAAGATCGCGCTCGCGAGCCGCGACTTGCCGCCGCCGACCGGACCCGCGATCGCGACGATCTCGCCGCGTCGCACGTCGAGGTCGAACGGCACGCTGTGCGGCGTCAACTGGAAATCGCGGAGGCTGAACGACGGTTCGAGCGGCAGCGTGCCGGCCGTCCGCCGAGTGCGCGCATCCGGCAACGGGCGCCCGATCATCGTTTCGACGGCGGCGTCGAAATCGATCGGCGGATGAAGGTCGGCAACCAGGCGTCCATCGCGCACCACCGCGACCCGGTCCGCGATACGCCGCAAATCGCCGATGCGATGCGAGACCAGCAGAATCGCGACGCCCTCCTCCCGCAACGGTTCGAGCTGCGCGAACAGCCGCTCGGCTTCGGCGGCGGACAGGCTCGCGGTGGGTTCGTCGAGAATCAGCAGCCTGGGGTGCGAAGCGAGCGCCCGGGCCAGCGTCACGCGTTGCTGATTCGCGAGCGACAGCGAACCCAGCGGCGCCGCGAGGTCGACCCGCAGACCGACGCGTTGCGCGAGCGGTCGGGCCGCCGCGCGCCGCGCGGCAGGCGGCACGCGCCACGGCGAACCCGGATCGCACAGGCGCTCGAGCAGCAGGTTGTCGGCGATCGACAGCGCGGGCACGACCGCATCGGCGATCGACTGGTGCACCGTCGCGACGCCGAGTTGCTTCGCGGCCTGCGCGGACGTGGGGCGGTACGGTTTGCCGTCGAGCGTCAACGCGCCGCTGTCGGGTGAATAAATGCCGCTCAGGATCTTCACGAGCGTCGACTTGCCCGCTCCGTTGGCGCCCATCAACGCGACGACTTCGCCCGGATGAATCGACAGATCGAGGTTCGACAGCGCGAGCGTCGCGCCGAAGCGTTTCGTCACGGCGGTGGCGCTTAAAAGCGGTGCGCGCGAAGCGCTACCTGCCGGCTGCGCCGCGACGCCGGCAATCCGTTCCTGCGTTGCGTTTTCCGTGGCGCTCTCCTGAACGATCCGATCGACTAGCTTGTAATCACAGCAGCCTTCAAGCGAACCATGCTAGCGGCGATTCAAGCGCGACAGAAACGATCATTTGTGATTTGAATATGGCGCCGGTCCTTAGTCCCTGCCGACATATCGATACCAGAATTGATTGATGGTCCAGGATCGCCGGGCGATCGACAATGGAACGATTCGCCAGACGCAGTCGCGCGCAGTCGCATCTTCGCAATCGATCTTCCCGCCGGCCTCTTCCGTATTCGAAACGATCCATGACAAGCTCTCCGCGTCGCCAGCTCCATCTGAACGTCAATATTCTCCACTCGGGCTTCGTCCCCTCCGCATGGCGCGTGGACGAAGCCGATCCGCGCGCGTTCGTCGACATCGACCATTACGTGCGCGTCGCGCGGATCGCGGAAGCCGCGAAATTCGACGCGGTGTTTCTCGCGGACAACGCGTCGATTGCCGATCAGATCGACTTCCGCCCGATCACCGCGCTGGAGCCCACCGTGCTGCTGGCCGGCATCGCGTCGGCCACCTCGCAGATCGGCGTGATCGGCACCGCGTCGACCAGTTACAACGAGCCGTACAACATCGCGCGGCGCTTCGCGACGCTCGATCATCTGAGCGGCGGACGCGCCGGCTGGAACATCGTGACGACCGCCGACCTCGGCTCGGCACGCAATTTCGGCCGCGACGCGGTGCCGAATCACGCGGCGCGCTACGAACGCGCGGCCGAGTTCACCGACGTGGTGAAAGCGCTATGGGATAGCTGGGAAGACGACGCGTTCATCGGCGACAAGGCGAGCGGCCGTTTCATCGATACGGCGAAAGTGCACCGCATCGAGCATCGCGGCAAGTACTTCAGCGTCGACGGTCCGTTCAATCTGCCGCGCAGCGCGCAAGGACATCCGGTGCTGATCCAGGCGGGCGGCTCGGCGGACGGGCGCGATCTCGCCTCGCGCCATGCGGAAGCGGTGTTCTCGGCGTCGCAATCGTTCGATGAAGCGGCTGCCTACGCGCGGGAACTCAAATCGCGCGCCGCGGCGCTCGGGCGCGGCGACGAAGCGATTCGCGTGCTGCCGGGCCTCACGACGATCATCGGCGCGACCGAAGCGGACGCACTGCGCCGTCGCGACGAACTGGTCGACCTGATTCCGTGGAGCTACAGCCTCACGCGGCTGGCCGGCATCCTCGGCGTGGGCGTCGAGCGGCTGAAACTCGACGAGCGTCTGCCCGACGATCTCACGCTGCCCGGCGGCGGCAACGGCAATCACACGTTCTTCCACGCGACGCTTGCGCAAGCGCGCGGCAACGGCTATACGGCGCGTCAGTTGATCCGGGCGCTGGCGGGCGGCGGCGGACATCGCGTGGTCGTCGGCACGCCGGAACAGATCGCCGACGATATCGAGCACTGGTTCAAGGGCGGCGCCGCCGACGGTTTCAACCTGATGCCGGACGTGCTGCCCGGCGGCTTGCAGGATTTCGCGGACGGCGTCGTGCCGCTTCTGCAACAGCGCGGCATTTTCCGCACCGAATACGAAGGACGGACGCTGCGCGAGCACTTCGGTTTGCCGCGGCCGGCGAGCCGCCACCTGGAAGCCCGGCAAGCCGCGGCTGTGTGAACGCCGCGCGGCGGCCGTGGCGGCCGTGGCGGCAACCGCGAGCGGCAACGCGGCCCTGAGTTCAGCCCGTTGCCGACTCCACTATCCGAGCCGCGGCGGCCGCGCGCTTACCGCGCCGCAGCGACGGCGAGGCGGCCATCAATTCGCGCGTATAGGCGTGCCGCGGCGAATCGAAAACACTTTGCGCGTCGCCGGCTTCGACCACGCGTCCGTTGCTGAACACCAGCACGCGATCGCTGACATGACGCACGACATCGAGGTCATGTGAAATGAACAGCAAGGACATGTCGAGCCGCGCCTGCAACGCGGCGAGTAGATCGAGCACCTGAGCCTGCACATAGACGTCGAGCGCCGAGACCGGCTCGTCGCAGACGATCAATGCCGGCTCCGGTGCGATGGCCCGCGCAATGGCGACACGCTGACGCTGCCCGCCCGAGAGCGTGGCGGGCCGCCGCCCGAGATAGCTCGCGTCGAGCCCGACCTGTTCGAGCAGTTCGACGCTGCGATCGAGCAACGCGCGCTTGTCGAGCCGCGCTGAAAACAGCCCCTCTTGCAGCAACTGCTGCACGGTATGGCGCGGATCGAACGAGCTGAGCGGGTCTTGCGGGATGTACTGCAATCGCGGCCGCAGCGCGCGCCGCGAGCTTTCGCTCACGTTCGCGCCGTTCCAGTGCGCGCCCAGAAAAGTCACGTCGCCCGCCGATGGTGGGACGAGCCCGAGCACCACGTTCGCGCACGTGCTCTTGCCGGAACCCGATTCGCCCACAATGCCGACCACTTCCCCTTTGTGCACGCTGAACGATACATCGGCGAGCGCGGTGAATGTGTCGTTACCGGCCCTGCCGACGCCGCGTTTTGCATATCGCTTGCCGATGGCGGACACCTGCAGCACCGCTTCATCCGACCGTGCCGCCCGCGCCGGCAACGGCTCGCGCACGATCGACAATTCTCCGCTACCGCTCAATCCGTCCACATCGGCGGCAATGCGCGCCGAGCTGAGCTTATGGCCGCGCGACAACGCGGACGGCTGCGCGGCGAGCAGTTGCCGCGTGTACGCATGCGACGGATTGTTCAGCACGCTTGCGGTCGTCCCGCTATCGACGACTTCGCCCTCATGCATCACCAGCACGCGGTCGGCGATATCGGCAACCACCGCGAGATCGTGTGATATCAGCAGCACGCCGACGCCTTCGCGCAAGCGCGCCGCGAGCACGGCGAGAACCTGCGCCTGCACGGTCACGTCGAGCGCCGTGGTCGGCTCGTCGGCGATCACGAGCGCGGGCCCCGCCGCAATTGCCGACGCGATCAGCGCGCGCTGCCGCAATCCGCCCGACAACTCGTGCGCATATTGATGCGCGCGCCGCTCAGGCTCGGGAATGCCGACATCGCTCATCACGTCGCGCACCCTTGCCGCGCGCTCTGCGCGCGAGCGCAGCTTCGCGTGCAGCGCGACCGCCTCGCCAATCTCCGCGCCGACGGTGCGCAGCGGATCGAGCGACACGAGCGCGTCCTGCATCACGAGCCCGGCAAACGCGCCGCGCAGCGCGCGCCAGTCGTGCTCACCGAAGCCGAGCGCGGAGCGGCCGTCGATCTCGAAACGCTGCGCGTCGATCCGCGCGCCCTGGCCGGCGAGGCCGATCAGGCTGCGCGCAGTGAGGCTCTTGCCCGAGCCCGATTCGCCGACCAGCGCGACGCACTCGCCCGCGCGGATCGTCAGATCGACACCGCGCACCAGTGGCCGGCCTTCGTTCGCGTGCGGGAAACGGATGCTCAGACCGCGAATATCGACGAGCGGCCGGAGCAACGGCAGATCTGTTTTCATCGTGCTCGCACTCCACTCACGCGGGACAGGAATTTGCCGATCAGCGAAAACGCCATCACCGTGAGCGTAAGCGCCATGCCGGGAAACACGCTCGGCCACCACGCGACACGCAGCACGTCGCGCCCCTCGGCCAGCATCACGCCCCACTCGGGCGTCGGCGGTTGCGGTCCCAGACCGAGAAAGCTCAATCCGGACACGGCGATGATCGCGCTGCCGATGTCGATTGTCGCGATCACCGGCACGGCCGCGAGCACGTTCGGCAGGATGTGCCGCACGAACACCTGGCGGCGCGACAGGCCGAAGGTCACCGCGTGCGTCACGTAGTCCGTGCGCCGCACTACCAGCGTCTGCGAGCGCAGGACGCGGCCGAACTTGGGAATGCCCGCGATGCCGACCGCGACCGCGATGTTGACGATCCCCTGACCGAGAAAAGTCACCACGAACAGCGACAGCAGAATCGGCGGAAACGCGGACAGCACGTCGAACACGCGCGACGCGCCTTCATCCACCGCGCGGCGGCCGAGGCCCGCCGTCACGCCGATCACGAGGCCGATCAACAGGCTCACGAGCATGCTTGAGAGGCCGATCAGCAGCGAATAGCGCGCGCCGTGGATCACCCGCGCGAACACGTCGCGGCCGATCCGGTCGGTGCCGAACCAGTGGCCCGCGTCGGGCGGCTGCATGGCGTGCGCGACATCGCTGACGAGCGGATCGTAGGACGTGACGACGCGCGGAAACGCCAGCGCGAACGCGAGCACCAGCAGGAACGCGGCGGCCAGCCACACCGGCGGCGGAATGCGCGAAGCCGTGCGGGCACGCGCACGCGACGAAGCGCGGCCAGGAGGAGAAAGCGGAAGGTCGCTCATTGGCTGCGCAGTCGGGGATCGATGAAGAGATAGGCGACATCGAGCAGCGTCGACATGAGCACGTGGACGAACGCCGCCAGCAGGACGACGGCCAGCACCACAGGCACGTCCTGCGACGTGACCGCCGTCAGCGTGACGCTGCCGATGCCGGGCCGGCCGAACATTTTCTCGGTAATCACCGCGCCGCCGAGCAGGCTGCCGATCAGCCAGCCGCCCAACGTGACGACGGGCAGCAGCGCGTGACGGAGCACATGCCGCACGCGCAACGCGGCTTCGGACACGCCTCGGGCCCGCACGGTCACCACGAACGGCTTGTCGAGCGTCGTTTCCAGTGCTTCGCGCATGACCTGCGACAGAATCCCCGCCGTCGGCAACGCCAGCGTCACGGCCGGCAGCACGAGCGAGCGCCAGCCCGCCGCGCCTGACACCGGGAACAGCCGCCAGTGAAACGAAAACGCGATCAACAGCAGCATGCCGAGCCAGAACACGGGCGTCGACGTGAACGCGAGTTCGAGTGTCGACGCGAGGCGGGTGCCCCACGCGCCGCGGCCGGCGCTCAAACCCGCTGTCGATGTCGCGACCACCAGCGCGAGCGCGATCGCCAGCAGGCCCGCCGCGCCCGCCAGTTGCACGGTCGGCCACAGTTGGCTGCCGAGCACCCCGAGCACCGGCTGCTGCATCACGAACGAGGTGCCGAGATCCGCGTGAGCGAGACGCAGCAGGAACTGCCCGTATTGCCATGGCAGGCTATGGTCGAGTCCCCACTGCGCGGCGATTGCCTCGCGCAAGCCCGGATACGACAGATCGCCGGCCAGCACGTCCTCGATACGCCCCGGTAGCGCGTGAATCGCGACGAACGCCGCGCTCGCCGCGAGCCACAACACGAGCACGCCGGTTAAGAGACGCGTGACGATTTTCCTCAACACGTCAGCCTCCCTGCTTGTCGACCCACAGATCGTACGAACTGGCCGGACCGTCGAGTTGCGGCTCGAAGCCGATCCCATGCACCGACGACTTCGCCGCCAGGTGATAGGCCGGCGCGAACAGCGGCACGATAAACGCCTGATCGACCGCGCGCTTCTGCACGTCGGCGAGCAACTGGCGCCGCGCGTCGCCGACCGGCAGCAGGCGCGCGCGGTTGATCGCGTCGGTGATGGTGGGGTCCGGGTTCTTGATCGCGTTGTACAGAAAGCCCTTGTCGCCAAGCATGTCCCACAGCTCCATCGCGACGTCGGACGGATTGTCCGTGTTCGGATAAATGGCCCAGTTGCCGGTCGCCTTCTGGTTGGTGAAATCGCCCGCCGTGGTGATGCGCAAGCCGAGATCGAGCCCCAGGTTCTGCCGCAATGCCGACTGCACCGCGCGGATCAGCACGTCGCGACTGTCGCGCACATACGGCTGCGGATAGCCCACTTCGAGCGACAGACGCTTGCCGTCTTTCGTGCGGAACCCTTCGCTGTCGCGCTGGGTCCAGCCGGCGTCGTCGAGCAGCTTGTTGGCCGCGGCGACATTGTTGCCCCACGAGCCTTTGAGCGCGGCGTTGTAGTCGGGATTGTCGGGACCGATGTTCGACCACGCGCGCTGCACCGTGCCGAGATACACGCTTTTGACGATTGCATCGAGATCGAAGCCGTCGCGCAGCGCGCGCCGCACCCGCACGTCGTTGGCCGGAGCGACCGTGTAGTTGATATTGAGCGTGAAAGACGTGGTCGCCGATGGCCCGCTCAGGTACTGGAAACCGTCGACCTTGTCGAACACATTCGCATCTGTCGGTTGAACACCTTCGATCAGATCGACCTGGCCGGAACTCAACGCGCCGGTACGCACCGCGGCCTCGGGCAGGAAGCGATACGTGACCCGGTCGAGGTACGCCGCGCCCTGATGCTGCGCATTGTCCGGCGCCCAGTTATACGCGGCGTTGCGCTCGAACGTGACCGATTGCCCGCGCTGATATGCGCCGAAGACGAACGGGCCGGTCCCGACGACTCCAGGTCCGCCGCCGCACAGGTCCTTGTTTTGCGCGAGCGCTTTCGGCGAAATGAAGCCGAGCTTCACGCTGGACAGCGATTCGAGCGTGGTCGAATCGGCTTGCTTCATCACGAGACGCACCACGTACGGCGACACGACTTCGGCATGGTCGTAGTGAACCAGCAGCGACGCGGATGCGGACGTCGTGCTGACGTTGTTCAGGATGTAGTCGAAGTTGGCCTTGACGGCTTCGGCGTTGAACGGCGTGCCGTCGGTGAAGTGCACGTCGTCGCGCAGATTGAACGTGTAGCGCTTGCCGTCGTCGGCCACGCTCCACGACTTCGCGAGCCAGGGTGCGTAGGTGCCGTCGGTCTTCTTGCTGATCAGCGAATCGATGTAATTGCGGATCACCCAGAACGAGTTCTGTTGCGACGAACGGTGCGGGTCGAAGCAGGCCGGCTCGGTCGTCACGCCCCAGGTGAGCTTGCCGCCCGTAGCGGGTTTGGATGCATGCGCCGACTGCGCGGCTTGCGCCGGCTCGGTCTTGTCGCAGCCGGCGAGCAGCGCAACGGATGCCACGGCGGTCGCGACAGACAGGCCGCCCAGAGAAAATTGAAGTGCCTTCATTTAGCGAAGCCACTTCATCGCATCGTGTGCGCGTTCGCGATTCTGCTCGCGTGCGATGCTGCCGTCCGCGATGCGCTCGAAAATCGGCGCGTAACGCTCGTCGAGTTGCGCGTCGCTCAAAATAGCCCCGGTCATAGGTACGGTATCCACAAGAGATGATCTTCGAGGATACGGGCCACCCGATGCGTCATGCAACGAAGCAAACTTGCTTTGTATATCTCGACGCCTATGTGAAGAATTCGAGCGCTGCGCGAACCGCCGGCTCAGAGGCTGCGAATCGGAAAAACAGCAGCGTGCGCAATTCGATGCTGCGTCGTGGCGGCGCATCGGCGGGCGTGGTCGGATCGTCGAACGCGGTGTGCGCGGTCAGCCTCGCGATGCCGTCGCCGGCCGAATCGTAGATCTTGAGCAGCAGGCATTCATCGGGCGTCATGTTGGGGAAGTAATACCAACGGTGACGCGGATTGAACACCAGCGCGTACGTTTCGCCCACCTTGTTCGGATAGACGAGGTCCGACGCCACCAGATCGTTCAGCGCGATACTGCGCGAATCGCACAGTGCGAGCGGCGACGACTGCGCGGGCGCGCCGATCGGCCGCCACAGATTGACGATCGCGACGCGCCCTTGCAGTAGCTGCTCGGCCTCGCCCGTCGGCAGATGATCGCGCACGCGGCGCGGGCCCGACACGAAGGTCTGATCGTTGTGAATGTACTTGACCGGTTCGCGCACGCCGTCGGCGCGGCCGGTGTTGCCGTCGCGCAGCGTGTGATCGAACACGACGACGCGGCGCGCGCCGGTGGCCTGCTTCAACAGTTGCTCGGCTTCGCGGTAATAGACGGATTCGATCTGCGCCGGATCGGAGAAGTCGCTCAATGCGCTCGCGTGCCGATGCAGTTCAAAGCCGTTGCGATCAAGCGATAACGCGCCAGGCGGCGGTGCGACGCGCGCATTCGACACGCTCACCCGGTACGGCCGGTACACGCCGCTGCGCTTCGGCACGCCGGGCGGCGGCTCGTACTGATACGACACCGGCCTTTCGCCGTTGAATTCGAGGTAGTTCAGTTCCGCGTCGACCGCCGTGACGGCCACCGGTTTATCGATGACGAAATCGCTCATGGTCACGCCCTCATCACATCAAAACGATTCGTTGAACGGCCGCAGATCGATTTCCTGCGACCACGCACTGCGCCCTTGCTGATGCAGATGCCAGTAAGCGTCGGCTATATGGTCCGGATTCAACAGGCCGTCCGGCCCACGTTCGGCGACCCGCTGCGGCGACGCACTGCGCAGGCGTTCGCCGTCGATGCCGCCGTCGACCACCACATGCGCGACGTGGATATTGCGCGGCCCGAATTCGCGCGCGAGGCTCTGCGCGAGCGAGCGCAAGCCGGCTTTCGCGGACGCGAACGCGGCAAACGGCGGACGGCCGCGCAGCGACGCCGTCGCGCCCGTGAACAACAGCGAGCCGCGTCCGGCCTCCAGCAACGGCTGCAACGCCGCCTTCGCGAACAGGAAGCCGCCTAGTGTGGTGACGCGCCATGCCGCTTCGAACTGCTCGGCGCTCAGTTCGAGCGTCGGGGCCCGCGTCATCCCGGCGGCATTGAAAATCGCGACGTCGAGCGTGCCGTGTTCCGCGAGTTGCCGCGCGATCGCGTTCAGATCGCTTTCGTTCGTCACGTCGCCGGGTAAAGCGAGCGCGTGCCCGCCCGTCGCACGAATTTCCGCGACGACCGCATCGAGCCGCTCACGTGAGCGTCCCGTCACCGCGACGCTAAATCCTTCGCTCGCGAAACGGCGGGCGAGCGCCGCGCCGAGTCCCGCGCTTGCGCCAACGCCCGCGATCCATGCGAGGCGCGCGCCGGTTTCCTTACTGTCGACGGCTTCGGTCATGACTTTCTCCATGGCATCCGATCAGCGTAGGCAAGCGCCGCCACCGAGGGAAATAACGAATCATGGAAAGTTAAGCGTGGGATATAGGGTTTCATCGATGCACTTCGCGCGATCTTTGCCTGGGCCAACCGCCTCATGCTGTCGCTGGGCGAACCGGTGTTCCCGTAATAGCGACATGGACAGCCTCGACCATCAAGGCAAGCTGTCCGATATTTTTTGAAATGCTTGACGCGCGATGGCTGGAAAGCAAAGCACAAAAAAGCGTTTGTCATGGCGTCACCTGACAGCTTTTAATAACCAGCTCGCCTTTGCGACGTACCGAAGGCAACCGATCGCCGCTGCCAGGCGCGGCGTGCGCGGCTGCTCGCCGGAACGCGTCCGCTCGACGCTTCGAACCAGCCTGGACAACGAGAAACGCTTCTTCAGAGGCGAAGCGACGACACCTCGCACAGTGATGACCTGCTTCCGCTCCTCACCGCGGCAGCTCGTCCTCCACGCTGACATGGAAATGACATGGCCGACCTGACTTCTATCCGCAACCGCTATGTCGCTTTGCAACCGTCCCGCGCGGGCGTTTCGAAAGTCACGCTGTACAGGTGGCTCTCGTGGATGATCCCCGTGGTCGTCGTGCTGCTGTGGGAATCCGCGGCGCGCCTCGAACTGATCGCGCCGCAGGTGCTGCCTGCCCCGAGCAGCGTGCTCGAAACGGCCGTGGACATGGCCCGAAACGGCGATCTCTTCGTTCATCTCGGTGTGTCGCTGCTGCGTGCGGCAGGCGGCTTCGTCATCGGCGGAACGCTCGGCCTCGCGCTCGGCATCGTCGTCGGCTTCTCGCCGCTCGCGCAGGCGCTGCTCGACCGCTCGATCCAGATGGTGCGCGCCATTCCGTTCCTCGCGATGCTGCCGCTCGTGATCGTCTGGTTCGGAGTCGGCGAGGTCGCGAAGATCTTCCTGGTGGCGCTGGCGGTTCTCTTTCCGATCTACATCAACACGATGCTCGGCATCCGCCAGATCGACCCGAAGCTGATGGAGCTTGCCCGGGTCATCGGACTCGAACGGGCCGCTATCGTGCGACGAATCATTCTTCCGGGCGCGATGCCGTCGATTCTCACGGGCGTGCGCTATGCGCTAGCCCATGCCTGGCTCGCGCTGGTCATCGCCGAAACGCTCGCGACGACGAAAGGCATCGGCTTCCTGGCGATGGACGCCCGCGAATTCCTCAACACCCATGTCATTTTGCTCACCATGATCATCTACGCGATCATCGGCGTCGTCGCGGACGCGCTCGTGCGTCTGCTCGAAGCCCGCTTCCTCTCATGGCACGCGAATTACGCCAAGGGAGCGCGCAAGTGATGCAGAGCATTGCCCTTTCCCGCGATCAGGCTACGGCAGCGCCCTCCGACAAACGCGTCAGCCCGCCGGCGCTGGCCGTATCGGTCCGTGGACTGCAACGACGCTATGGCAGCCGTGTCGTGATCGACGCGCTGGAGCTCGACATTCACAAGGGCGAATTCGTCGCGTTGCTGGGCGAAAGCGGCTGCGGCAAGACCACGCTGCTGCGCGTTCTGGCGGGGCTCGATCTGCCCGACGCGGGGACAATCCGCGCGCCGGAGCGTTCGTCCGTCGTGTTCCAGGAGCATCGCCTGTTGCCTTGGGCGACGTTGTGGCAGAACGTCGCGCTCGGTCACGAAAGGACGATTGGCCGCGACGGCGCCGCGCGTGCGCTGGCCGAAGTCGGACTCGCCGGCCGGGAGGACGACTGGCCGCGCAACCTCTCGGGCGGTCAGGCTCAGCGCGTGGCGCTGGCGCGGGCCCTCGTTCCCGATCCCGCGCTGCTGTTGCTCGACGAGCCGTTCGCAGCGCTCGACGCGCTGACCCGCATCAAGATGCACGGACTCGTCAAGGATCTCGTCGCGCTCCACCAGCCCGGCGTACTGATCGTCACGCACGACGTCGACGAAGCATTGACCCTTGCCGACAAGATCCTCGTGATGCGCGCCGGGCGCATCGCGGCCTCCTTCCGACCGCAAGACCACGCTCACACGCTGCGGCCCATCCTGCTCGACGAGCTAGGCGTTCAGCCTCACTGACCCATTTTCCGTAAAACCGAAGGACCTGAAAGGATGAACGATTCATTGTTGAGCCGCCGCGACATCTTGCGCGCGGCGGGCGGCCTGCTGGCCGGCGTTGCCGCCGGTGGCCTCGTTCCGGCGCGGGCAGCCGAGCCGCGCAAGCTGACGCGCAATACCGACACGGTACGAATCGGCTGGGGCTACGGCAGCCTGCCCGACATCGCGAAGCAACGCGGCGTGTTCGAAAAGACTTTGGCCGGCAAGGGCATCAAGGTCGAATGGATCGGGCCGTTCCCGAACCATGCGCCGTCGATTCAGGCCGTGGTCGGCGGCAGCGCGGACTTCGGCTTCTGGGGATCGACGACGCCCGCGCTCGCTGCCATGCTGGCCGGCTCCCCGATCGTCTTCAATGCGTTCGACATCTATTCGCCGCGCTCGACGTCCATCATCGCGAAGAAGTCCAGCGGCATCAACTCGGTTGCGGATCTGGCGGGCCGCAAGGTCGCCGTCAACCGTTCCGGACTCGGGGAATTCCTGCTTATCGCGGCGCTGGAGAAACATCGCATCGACCGGGACAAAGTGCAGTTCGTCTATCTGAATCCGCCCGATGCCGCACCGGCTTTCGCGCAAGGCAAGGTCGACGCATGGTCGATGTGGTCGCCGGGCGTGGACATCGCGCGCTTCTCGAACGACGCGAAAGACATCTTCAACGAAGGCCGCGACCTGGACTTCCTGATCGACTATAGCTCGCTGGTGACGCGCCGCAAGTTCACCGAGGAAAACGCCGAGCTGATTCGCGCCGTGATCGACGCGTATTACGTGGAAGGCGCATGGCAGTCGGCGCATTCCGCCGAAGCTGAGCAGCTCGTGCAGCGCGAGGGCAAATACCCCGATCAGGTGCGCGACTATCTGGCTAGCCTCAAGCGCGTGAATCAGTTCCACGAGGCCGACGACGCCGCCTTTATCGCGCAGTTCCAGCGCGCCGCCGACTGGCTCGCGGAACGCAAGATCATCCATTCGCGCATCAAGGTCGCGGACTACAGCATCCGCGTTTGACGACGGACACGAACAGCAGCGAGGAAGCGGGTCGAGCGCAGTGGGTCTCGCCGCTGAGCGCGACCCGTGGCTTCCCGGAGATGATTGCCGCTATTGCGGCCGCCGTGCTTTGATTGTGAGCTTTTATTGGTTCGCTTGCGCCTGTGCATTGATTACATTGACCGGTCACAACGATACGGTTTCAAGGACCATTCAATGACATTCTCCCGGGGTGCATTCGTACAGAAGCCGCGCCGTCTGCTGGCCGGACTGGCCGCTTCTCTCGCGTCTGCGGCGGTCGCTATAGCCGCCCTCGCGCCTCTTGCAGCGCAGGCTGCACCGCCGGCCGAACTCAAACTCGACTATGCGTACTATTCGCCCGAGAGCCTCGTCATCAAGCGCAATGGCTGGCTCGAACAGGAACTCGCGCCCGATCATACGCAAGTCAAATGGGTGTTGAGTCTCGGCAGCAATCGCGCGCTCGAATATCTGAACAGCGGCGCCATCGACATCGGTTCGACCGCGGGCCTCGCCGCGGTGCTCGCCAAGGCGAACGGCAATCCGATTCGCGCCGTGTATATCTTTTCGCGGCCCGAATGGACGGCGCTTGTCGTGCGCAAGGATTCATCGATCACGACGCTTGCCGATCTGAAAGGCAAAAAGATCGCCGCAACCAAGGGCACCGATCCCTTCCTCTTCACGTTGCGTGCGCTGCACACTGCAGGCCTGTCGCGCGACGATGTCGAGATCGTCAACCTGCAACACCCGGACGGACGCGTCGCGCTGGCGAACGGTCAGGTGGACGCATGGGCGGGTCTCGATCCGCATATGGCGGCCGCGCAGATCGACGACGGCGCCCGCCTGCTTTACCGCAACGTGGACTTCAACACGTGGGGTTTTCTGAATGCGCGGCAAGACTTTATCAACGCGCATCCGGATACGCTGGCTCACGTGCTGAAGGCATACGAGAAAGCACGCCTGTGGATCGCCGCCCATCCGGACGACGCGGCAAAAATCGTCGCGGAGGATTCGAAGCTGTCGCTGCCGGTTGCGAGACTGCAATTGAGCCGCAACGATTTCAGTCAACCTCAGCCCGGCGAACGGCAACTGGCTGCGCTGAAAGCCGCCGCCCCGCTCCTCGTGCGCGAGCAATTGGTCAAACCCGGCACCGATCTGAATGCCGTGATCGATGCGTTGATCGACGTAAAGGCAGCACAACCGGTCATCGCGACGAGCAGCGGCAAGTAACGACACATGAGCCGCACAGTCCGTCAGATCAGCATAGCCGCCGACGATTCGCTCGCGCTCCCCAACCGCGGCTCAGCCGAACCCGTTCGCCGCGCGCTCGCGCGCCCGCGCGATCCGCTCAAGCCGTGGCGCATCGCCGGCCTCGCCTTGCCATTCGGGTTCCTTGCCGTTGTCGAAGTGCTGGTTCGCCTGTCGGTCCTGCCGGAACATCTGGTGCCGGCGCCGAGCGCCATCGCGCAGACACTGTGGGAGCTTGGCGGCGCCCGCCTCGGTCGTCATATCGGGGCAAGCTGCGTTCGCGTCCTGGCAGGCTTCGGCCTCGGCGCCGCACTCGCGTTGCTGCTCGGCGCGGCGATGGGTTTGAGCCGGCGTCTCGACGCGTTGCTCGATCCGGCGTTTCAGGCACTGCGCGCGATTCCGTCGCTGGCGTGGGTGCCCATTCTCCTGCTGTGGATGGGTATCGACGAGGCGCCGAAAATCACGCTGATCGCGATCGGCGCGTTTTTTCCGGTGCAATTGAGCGTCGTGGCGGGGATTCGCGACGTCGACAGAAAACTGATCGAACTCGGTGAAGTCAATCGATTGGATCAGCGTGCGCTTTTCACACGCATCCTGTTGCCCGCCTCGCTTCCCCAGATCTTCACCGGACTGCGCACAGGCTTGAGTCTTGCGTGGATGTTCATGGTGGCGGCGGAATTGATCGCGGCCACCCGCGGACTCGGCTACCTGCTCAGCGATGGGCGCGAGACCGGGCGTCCCGACCTCGTGTTCGGCGCGATCCTGCTGCTCGCGTTGCTGGGCAAGCTCAGCGACAGTGTCCTTAAGGCGATCGAGGCGCATACGCTGTCGTGGCGCGACACGGCAACCGATCAACGCTCTTCGCGGAGCGTGCGCTGATGCAGCCGAACGCACCGACTTTGCTCGAAGTCCGCGCAGTCAGCAAGGGCTACGACGGACGCACCGTGCTCGAACGCGTGACGTTCGCGATCGGACGCGGCGAAATCGTGAGCCTCGTGGGGCCGAGCGGCTGCGGCAAGAGCACCCTGCTGCGCGCGATCGCGGGTCTCGACCGCGACTTCGATGGCGAGATCCTGCTCGACGGCGTGCCGCAACGCGGACCATCGGCGAGGGTTGGCGTGATTTTCCAGGAGCCTCGCCTGTTGCCATGGCTGAACGTCGGCCACAATGTCGCGTTTTCCTCCCCGCCGCAACGAGGCACCAATCCGCGCGTGGCGGAATTGCTCGGCGAGGTAGGTCTCGCCGGACTCGAGGACACGTTGCCCAAGCAGCTCTCCGGCGGCATGGCGCAGCGCGTCGCACTGGCACGCGGCCTGTTCCCACAGCCCGATCTGCTGCTGCTCGACGAACCGTTCAGCGCCGTCGATGCGATCACCCGGACACGGCTGCAGGATCTATTGTTATCGCTCACGCGGGCGCACGGCACCGCGGCGCTGCTCGTCACGCACGATCTCGACGAAGCGCTGTATTTGTCGGATCGCGTGCTGTTGCTCGCGCCATCCGGCAGGAACGGCGCGGGCTGTCTCGCGCGAGACGTCGCGATTGCCGCGCCACGGCCGCGCGACCGGCGCGACGCATCGCTAGCCCGCGTCCGGGACGAATTGCTGAGCGGTATCGGCGCGGCGCTGCCTGCTGCTTGAGCCGCCAGTCATCGCTGCGCGAAGGTTAAAACCTGGTGGCCTGTATCGCAGGAAGGATCGAACGTGATGAACTGCGCCGACGTCCAAACCTTGCTGTCATCCCGCTGCCGCCGCCCGAACAGATACACCGGCCGCAAGCCAAACGGGGCCTGCCCATGTCGAATCACTCTTCGAATGGCGGATCGGGCATGCCGACATGTCGACCCTCACTCCAACCACACGCCTTCGAAGCGATGACTGCCGAGCGGCGAAAACGCGAGCCCCTTGACACGCTTCGACACCGGCAGAGAGACGATGGAATGCGCGATCGGCGTATACGGCACCTGCTGCTTGAAGATGACCTGCGCCTGCTGATAGAGCGCCGTCCGCTCGTCGACGTTCGCCGCCGCGCGCGCCTTGTCGATCAACGCGTTGAACGCCGGATCGCACCATTTCGACACGTTGCTGCCGTGTACCGCATCGCACCCGAGCAAGGTGCCAAGCCAGTTGTCGGGGTCGCCGTTGTCGCCCGACCAGCCGTACAGCATTGCGTCGTGTTCGCCGCCCTGCTTCGCGCGGCGGTTATATTCGCCCCACTCGTAGCTCACGATCTTCGCGCGCACGCCGATCTTCGCCCAGTCCTGCTGGATCAGTTGCGCCATCAATTGCGCATTGGGATTGTACGGACGCTGCACCGGCATCGCCCACAGCGAAATCTCGAAACCGTTGGGAAAGCCCGCCTGCGCAAGCAGCGCCTTGGCTTTTGCGGGATCGTACGGCGCGTCCTTCAACTGCTTGTTGTACGACCATTGGGCAGGCGGCATCGGATTCGACGCAATGGTCGCATTGCCCGAAAAAACCGACTGAATGATCGCGGGTTTGTCGATGGCCATATCGAGTGCGCGGCGCACTTCCACCTGGTTGAGCGGCGCATGTTGCGTGTTATAGGCGACGAAGCCCACATTGAAGCCGACGCCCGAAACGGCGGTAAGCGCGGCGTTTCGCTTCAGAACCTCCAGATCGGCGGGACGTGGAAATACCGACACCTGGCATTCGCCGCTCGCGAGCTTCTGGATACGTACCGCCGGATCAGGCGTGATCGCAAAGATCAGATGCGCGAGCTTGACGTCGTCCGGACGCCAGTAGCCGGGATTGGCGTCGTAGCGGATCAGCGCGTCCTTCTGGTACGAGCGGAACACGAAGGGCCCCGTTCCCACCGGCAATTGATTGATGTCCGCCTCGCGATGCGCCGCGCTCAGCTTCTCCGCATATTCGGCTGACAGAATCGACGCGAAGCTCATCGCAAGATTGCGCACGAAGATCACGTCCGGCTCCTTGAGCCGGAAGCGCACCGTGAGAGCATCGACCTTCTCGATGCTCTCGATGTTCCTGTCGAAACCCAGATCGCTGAAATACGGAAAACTGGCCGGGTAGGCCTTGCGGAATGGATCGTCGGCATGCAGCATCCGGTTGAACGTAAACAGTACATCGTCGGCGTTGAAGTCGCGGGTCGGGCGAAACCATGCGGTCGTATGGAACTTCACGCCGCCGCGCAGATGAAACGTGTACGTGCGCTGATCCGCGGAAATGTCCCAACTCGTCGCCAGTGCGGGTTCGAGATCGAGCGTGCCGCGCCGGAACTGCACCAGTTCGTTATAGACGGTGTTGGTGCTCGCGTCGAAATCGGTGCTGGTCGTATGCTGGCCCGGATCGAACCCGGCGGGGCTGCCTTCGGAGCAGAACACGAGCGTGCCTGTCGGCGCCGCGTGGACGGGCGCGCCGTTCATCAGCAGCGCGCCGATCAGCACCACTGGGACGCCGAGACGCGAGACACGCAACATGGCGCGCCGCAGCGGCGCGCCGGAAAGAATGGAACGGAAGGTCATTGGCGTTGAGTCAGAATTTTGGCAGGCCCGGCGGGTTGCTTTCGCAACGGTTCAGCGCCTCGGCCTGAATCCCCCAGCGCGCGAGCGAGCGCGCGTAAGTACCGTTGGCGATCACACCGTTGGTCGCGAGTGTCAGCCCGTCGACGAGTCCGCTGCCCTTGCGTGTTGCAATCGCAACGTCCGCTCTCGCAGGCCAGCCCGCATTCACGGTTCCCACCTGGCGAATCGCGCCGCTTCGCGCGGCGTCGTACGCAAGCGGCGCATTGGGATTGAACTCGACGTCCGCTCGACCGGAAAGCAGCGCAACGCGGCTCGCCGCGTCGTCGTCGAAATACTGAAGCTCGACGGGCTTGAGACCTTTCGCGACGTTCTGCCGGTTCCATTCGAGGATGATCTTTTCCTGAATCGTTCCCGAGCCGGTGATCACGCGCAGGCCCGCAATGTCTTTCGGCTCCGCGATGCCGCGTATCGGGCTGGCGGTTCGCACGTAGAAACCATGCAAGCCCTGACGGTACGTGGTGAAGTCGAACTTCTCCTTGCGCTGTTCCGTGACGCCGACGTTCGAGATGACCGCGTCGTATTTCCCCGACGTCAAACCTAATGGCCAGTCGACCCATGCAATCGGCACGATGTCGAGCTTGAGTCCCAGCGCGTCGGCGATCAGTTGCGCGTAATCCGCATCCGACCCGACGACGGTTCGCGCATCCGTCGCATAGGTCGCGGTGGGCGGGCCGTGCGGCGAGATGGCGACCGTAAAGAACCCTTCCCTCACGAACCGGTAGCGATTCGCGAGCGCCGCGATCGCCTGCTCGTTTTTGCCGGTACGTAGACGTCCCGGCTGTTGCGGACTGAGGTCGATGCCGGTCTGCGCGGCATGAGCGCCGCCGATCGTCGCCAACCCCGCCGCGATGCCCGTCATAACGAATGTTCGCCTGTTGATCATCGTGTTGCGAAGAAGGAGTTGTCAGAGCACGCGCGACAAAAATTCGCGCGTGCGGGAATGTTGCGGTGCGTTCAGCACGCTCGCCGGCGGACCGACTTCGATTACCCGGCCGCGATCCATGAACACGATGGTGTCGGCCACCTCCCGCGCAAAGCCGATCTCATGCGTGACGATCACCATCGTGGTCCCGGAGCGCGCCAGTTCCTCGATGACGTCGAGCACTTCGTTCACCAGTTCGGGATCGAGAGCGGATGTCGGCTCGTCGAACAGCAGCACCTTTGGCCGCAATGCCAATGCGCGAGCAATCGCGACCCGTTGCTGCTGGCCGCCCGACAATTGCCGCGGCCACGCGTGCGCCTTATCCGCCAGCCCGACGCGCGCAAGCAGACCCTGGGCGAGCCGCTCCGCTTCCTTGCGCGGCAGGCGGCCAAGCGCGACAGGCGCCTCGACGATGTTGTCCAGCACGCTCAGATGCGGGAAGAGATTGAAGTTCTGAAAAACCATGCCGACGTCCCCGCGACGCCGCAGCACGTCCCTCTCCTTCAGTTCGTAGAGCGTCATGCCTTCACGGCGATATCCGATCAGTTCGCCGTCGATATCGATAAAACCGTCGTCGACGCGTTCGAGATGATTGATCGTGCGCAGCAACGTCGACTTGCCAGAGCCGGATTGACCGAGGACCACCGTCACGCTGCCGGGACGCATGGTGAGCGAAACGTTGTCGAGCACTTTCAGTGCGCCGAAGCTCTTGGAGACGTTGTGGATGACGACCTCGCCGCCTGCGCGCTGATCGATCCAAGGGTTTGCATCGCTGGCGATCTTCGAATCAATCGGCGCGACGGCAGGCCGCGACTCGCCGGACAATGCGGTTCCGTGCCGGCGCGGCCGCCGACGGAAAACAAACCCTGCAAGCGCCTTGATTAAATCGTCGAATGGGGACGACGTTGTGCTGCGCGTGGCCCCGCGCGAGAAATAGCGTTCGACATACACCTGAATCGCCGAGAGCACCGTGAGAATGATCAGATACCACACGGTCGCCACCATCAGCAGCGGGATGACCTCGAGATTGCGCCGATAGATGATCTGCACCGTGTAAAACAGTTCGGGCATGGCGAGCACATAGACCATTGCCGATCCCTTCGCCAGCGAGATGAGATCGTTGAACGCGGTCGGCACGATGGCCCGCATGGCCTGCGGCAGCACGATGCGCCTCGCCTGGCGAAGCCGCGGCAGCCCCAGCGCCGCAGCCGCTTCGAGCTGCCCCTGATCGACCGACAGAATCCCGCCGCGAATCACCTCCGCTGAAAAAGCGGCGTGATTGAGCGTCAGGCCGAGAACGGCCGCGCAGAAAGGACTGATGACCTCGATGGTCGGCCAGTGTGCAAACGCGATGCCGGTAAAGGGAATGCCGATGCTGATGGTCTCGTACAGATAGCCGAGGTTGTTCAGAATGAGTAGCAGCACGATGAGCGGAATCGAGCGGAACAACCACACGAAGACCCACGCGCTGCCTGCCAGAAGCGAAGAACGCGAGACTCTTGCCAGCGCGATGAGCATACCGAGCGCAAAGCCGATCGACGCACCCAGCGCCGTGAGCAGCAGTGTTCGCCCAAGTCCCGAGAGCACCGGTTCCGACAGAAACCATTCGGCAAAAACGCCCCAGCCCCAGCGCGGATTACCCAGCACGGAGTCGAGCACGAGCGCGATCAGGATCGCCGCGACGGCCGCGCCGGCAGTGCGCGCGCAATGCTTCGCGGGCACGACGTGATATCGGTTGCGGTCCCGTTGCGATTCTCCTTGCACGGAACCCGGCGCCTGTACGGCGACTTTAGCGGCTTCGTTCATCGTTCGTACCGTGTTCGTTCTGGTGCCCGTCTGGTGCCCGTTCGTGTCCGTTTATGCAGTCTCGGTCAGCGTGTAGCGGCTTTCCTTGCGCGGCAAGCCAAGATGGTCGCGCAGCGTCGCGCCCGTGAGCGTCGTCTCGTAACGGCCTCGCCGCTGCAGTTCGGGAATCACGTAACGGACGAAATCGTCGAGGCCCTGCGCCTGCACCGCGAAGCCGAGAATGAATCCGTCGGCGGCGTCCGCCTCTATCCAGCGAATGAGCTCATCGGCCACGTATTCGGCCGTTCCCAGGAAATGCGTCTTCGGCGTCGCCACTTCGAGCGCGACTTCGCGCAAGGTTTGCCCCTGGTTGCGCGCGTTGGCCTTGATGCGGTCGGTCGTCGAGCGGAAGCTGTTTCTGCCGATATCGCCGAGTTCGGGGAACGGGGCATCGAGCGGGTACTGCGTAAAGTCGTGATGGTCGAAAAAGCGGCCCAGATAGGCGAGCGCTTCATCGATATTGAGCAGATCGCGAATCGCCCGGTACTTCGCTTCGGCTTCTTCATGCGTCGCGCCGACAATCGGGCCGATGCCGGGGAAGATCTTTACGTGGTCGCGGCTGCGCCCCTGCGCCGCGGCGCTGTCCCTGACGCGCTGCGCGAACAGCCGCGTCTCCTCGACCGAGACCGAATGCGTGAACACCGCATCGGCATACTTGCCCGCCAAGGCGATGCCCGCATCCGACGAGCCGGCCTGAAAGATCACCGGCTGCCCTTGCGGTGAACGCTGGATATTGAGCGGCCCCGCTACCTGAAAAAATTTTCCCTCATGATTCAGCGCGTGCAGCTTGTCGCGATCGAAAAACACGCCGCGCTCGCGGTCACGCACGAATGCATCGTCATCCCAACTGTCCCACAGCCCTTGTGTCACGCTCAGGTATTCGTCCGCGATTTCATAACGCAACGCGTGTTCCGGATGCGATCCGCCGTAGTTCCTGGCGGTGCCTTCGAGCGGCGTCGTGACGACGTTCCAGCCGGCGCGGCCGCCGCTGATCAGATCGAGCGAGGCGAACTGCCGTGCGACCGTGAACGGATCGCTATACGACGTTGAAACCGTACCCGCGAGACCGATCTTCGACGTGACCGTAGCGAGTGCCGACAGGATCGAAACAGGCTCGAAGCGGTTCAGGAAGTGCGGGATCGATTTCTCGTTGATATAGAGACCGTCCGCGACGAATGCGAACGCAATGCCGTTGGCTTCGGCTTTTTGCGCCGTCCCGATCATGAAATCCAGGTTGACGCTGGCATCCGCGGGACCGGCGGGATGCTTCCACGCGTTCATGTGGCTGCCGGCACCTTGCAGCATGATGCCGAATGGGATGTGCTTGCTCATGATGTCGTTCGCCACACAGAAGAAAAAGATTGAAGCGGGTGATGCGTTTGCGCTCGCAAGAGGATCGCCCCGCGTGTCACGACTTCGGCAAACCCGGCGGATTGGTCGCCGCCTTCCCGATTGCCTCGGACTCGAGATGCCAGCGCGCGAGCACCGAACGATACTGTCCGTTCTGGATGAGATCGTTCAGCGCGATGGTGAGCGGATCGGCAAGGCCGCTGCCCTTGCGGGACGTCACCGCGACCTCCGCCGTGCGCGGCCAGCCGCCGCTCAACGTGCCGACCTGGCGCGTCTTGCCTTGCCTCGCTGCATCGTAGGCAAGCACCGCGTTGACGCTGAAAATCGCGTCCGCCCGTCCCGACTGCAGCGCGACGGACTTCACCGCATCGTCGTCGTAGTACTGCACGGAAACCGGCTTGAGTCCGTGCGCGACGTTCTGCCGGTCCCACTCCAGCAGGATCTTTTCCTGATTGGTCCCGGCGTCGGTGATGATCCGCAGACCGGCAACGTCCTTCGGCTCCGCGATTTGCCTGATCGGACTGTCGGTTCTCACATAGAAGCCGATCTGATCCTGCCGGTAGGTCGAAAAGTCGAACTTCGCTTTGCGCTCTTCCGTCACCGTGACGTTGGAAATCACCACGTCGACCTTGCCCGACACAAGGGCCAGCGGCCAGTCCGGCCACGAGAGAATCACGACGTCGAGATGCTTGCCGAGACTGTCCGCAATCAGTTGCGCGAGATCCGGGTCGAATCCGACTACCGTCCTCGCGTCGCTCGCGTAGGTGCTGATCGGCGGATGACTAACAACGATGCCCACCGTCAACGCATTCTTCGCGACGAAACCGAAGTTCGAAGGTATGGCCTTGATGGCGGCCGGGTCCTGCGTGCCGCGAATCCGGTTCTGTTGCGCCGGGCTCAGATCGAAGCTAGGCGCGGCGGCGAGGGCTGGAGCGATGCCGGCCGTCATGACGGCCGTGCTCGCCAATAGAAGCGTTGCAAGATGCGCGTGCAATCTCATCGTCATTTTCTCTATGGGAATTGCAGGTAGGTTTATCGGGTTGCGAGGTGGACTTCTTTCGCGCGAAGATCGTCGAGGGTATCGATGCGGCCCGGAGCGAGTAGATCCTTGCCGTAGCGCAAATGAACATGCACCTCAGGCGGCAAGGACGTGTCGAACAGGCTGGCGTAGCCGGTATTCGTGTACAACGCCCACGCTTCGGGCTGCCGGAAGCCGGTGGTCAGATAAACGCGGGTGTAACCCTGAGCGAGCGCACGCTGTTCGAGCTCTTGCACGACGCGGCGCGCGAGACCCTGGCGGCGCACATCGTCGCGCGTCCAGACACGCTTGAGTTCCGCGGTGCGCGCGTCGTAGCGCTTGAATGCGCCACCGCCGATCGCCGCGCCGTCCCGCAGCAGCAGAATGAATGCGCCCTCCGGCGGCGCAAACGCCTCGGCCGGATAACGCGCGATTTCCTGCGCGGCCGACTCGCCGTTATCCTTGTGAAACGATGCGTAGCGCGTGGCGTACTCGCGCTGTAAAGCGCTCAGCAAAGGCGCGGCGAGCGGATCGAGCGGAGTGGTATCGACAACGCTAAGGCTCATGACGATCGACCGGACGTGCCGGCTTGTCTTCGGGAGCTCACACGATAGCGCGCCGTCGTTCGACGGCTAAACAAGCAATTGGTATATGAATATGGTGCCGCTGCGGCGAACGTTTTTTGATGTCCGTTCGATTGCCCGCGCATCGCTTTCCGTTATCGGCGCATCGTATCCGTCAATAGAACATCATCGCCGCGTGGGCACCGCGGAGAACGACGCGTCGTCCTCCGCAAGATGAAACAGACAATCGCCTCTTCGGACCAGCGCGGGCACGCGTTTGCAGACCACTTCTCCGTCGCTGTCGAAATGGCGAATCACAGGCTCGCGCCATGGCGTATCGGGGAAATGGATTCGCGCAGCGGGTTGCCCATGACTCACTCGTTCGCCGAGTTCGACAAGCGGCTCGTAAACGCCGCTGTCGTAGGCATAAACGTAGTGCCGCGCACCGGCGACGCGTCTGAAACGCGTACTCGCAGGCGGCGATTCCGGCACGAGCGGTCCATGCAGCAGACCGACATGGCCGAGGAAATGCAGCAGCCCCTGGCGCGCCTCGCGAATCAGCGTGGGGTTGACCGTTCCCGCACCGCCCAGTTCGGTCGTGATCGATACCGCGCCTTGACGGCGCGCCGCTGCCGCCGCGTGCACAGAATTCTCGCGATGAATGAACGCGTTCGGCAAGCCGAATGCATTCAGTAAATCGATCAGCCGCGCTTTCTCGGCTTCGTCGCGCGGCTCGATCGCGAGCAGGTTGCCGCCGTGATAGAGCAGTGAACTTCCGCCCGAATGGAGATCGATCAGATAGTCGGCACGCGCGAGCAGCTCGTGCTCGATGTAATGCGCGATGATTTGCGTGGGAGAGCCTCGCGGGTCGCCGGGAAACGCGCGGTTGAGGTTGCCGTCGTCTATCGGGGAGGTCCGTAGACCCTGTTCCACCGCGGGCGCATTGGCGGCCGGCAACACGATGATTTGCCCTGTTACATGCGCGGGATCGATCTCGCGCGTGAGCTGCGCGGCGAGAATCTGCCCTTCGAATTCGTCGCCATGATTGCCGGCCATCACGAGCACGACAGGCCCGCCTCCATTTCGGATCGAAACAACCGGTATGGGCAGCCAGCCGTATGCGGAACGATGCACCGAGTGCGGGAGACGGAGATAACCGGTGTGCCGGCCCGGCACGTCGAAATCGATTTCGCTGACGATCGGATTCAAGTGCATATGAAACGTCCTATGGCAGTGCGGGCAACTCGAGGTTGGAGCGGAAGTCGCCACCTGGGTAATCCGCGTCGAGCAGATCGCGCTTGCGCAGTTCCGGCAGCAGGCCGTTTAGAAGCAGATCTTCCTGATCCGGTTGTCCGAGTCCGTGCAGCGAAACGACGTCCACGAGGCCGGCGCGGTAACGTTCCTCTATGGCATCCGCGAGGCGCTCCGGTGTGCCGGCCACGAACCAGTGTCCCGTTTCCTGTGCCTCTATGATCAGTTCTCGCAGCGTCATGCCTTGCAGCGCATATCGGCGGAAGATCTCCACGCGGCCGCGCCGGCGATTGACGTTCCCCACATCTGGAAGTACCTCGGCCGGCAGCGGCCGATCGAGAGGAAAATCGCTCAGATCGAGTCCACCTCCGAGCATGTCGGAGAGTTTCAGGCGCCCCTGGTGGAAGTCGATGCGCTCATGCTTCTCGCGCAAGCGCCGTGCGACGTCCGCATCCGATTCACCGATCACCGAGTGAAACGAGTTCATGATCAACGGTCCGCCGTCCACGCGTCCCAGTTCGATTGCCTCGCGACGCAATGCGGTGACGAACGCCTCCGCGTCGGTCAGCGTGGGTTGCGATGTATAGACGACCTCGGCATAACGCGCGCCGAGCGTGACGCCCTGCTTCGACTGGCCGGCCTGAAACAGCACAGGACGGCGCTGCGGCGGTGGCGGAACATTGAGCGGCCCTTGCACCTGGAAATGCTGGCCGCGATAGTCGATACGCTTTAGCTTGCGAGGATCGACGGCAACCGCGCCGCTCGCGGTGCGCCGCGCCGCCGTCGTATCGTTGGCATCGAACAGCGCGTTCACGACCTCGATGAATTCGGTGGCGCGCGCATAACGCCTTGCGGGATCGGGTAATCCGGAATCGCCGAAGTTCTCTTCGCCGACAGAAGACGTCACCGCATTCCACGCGGCACGCCCGCCACTCAGATGATCCAATGTACCGATCATGCGCGCGATGTTGTAGGGATGATGGTACGTGGTCGAGACGGTCGCGACCAGCCCGATGTCCGAGGTCACCTGACTCAAACCCGCCAGCGCCACGATCGGCTCCTGGCTGCCCGTTCCACCCGATAATCCTTCGGCATCGGCCTGGAGAAGATCGGCGGTGAAGAGGCCCGTGATCTTCGCGGCCTCTGCCTTGCGAGCCAGATCGGCCGCACGTTTCGCGCCGCGCCGCCGCTCGGCGTCTTCGTTCGCGAACAACACGCTGCCCGCGCCGACGAGCGTCTTCAGTTTTCTCCGTTTCGCAGCGCACATCAGCCGCACCTCACTGCGTGACAAGGCATCGTCTCGTTGCCTGCGCCGCTCATTGTTTCGCACTGTCCGCGAACAGGCGAGTTCATTCGATCATGCATGCGATTGTCTTCCAAAGCCGATGAGAGTGACCCGCGTTATCAGGCGCGGCTTTCGAGTGTATCGATGTTGGCTTCACTAAACATCGGTCGGCGTGGCCGCATTGAACAAATCTTTTTGCCTTTACTTATTCTTCTTGATTGTTTGACCGCGCCGTTCACGGAGAAATACCATCGCGATACTAATCAGATCGGCTCACCAGGCCGCGCGAGCCGACCCATGTCGTACTTCCAGAACTTCCAATGACCGCCTACGCTTTGAGCCTGCTGGACAAGAGCCCTATCGCACGAGGCGAGACAGCGACCCAGGCACTGACGCGCACGATCGACCTCGCGCGCCACGCAGAGGCGTGGGGATACCGGCGCTATTGGCTGGCCGAGCATCACAACACGAGTCAGCTCGCCTGCCCTTCGCCTGAAATCCTGATCGCTTATATCCTTGCACGCACAAGTCGCATACGTGTCGGTTCCGGCGGCGTGATGCTGCAGCACTACAGTCCATACAAGGTTGCGGAGAATTTCAATCTGCTGGCCTCGCTCGCCCCCGGCCGCGTCGATCTCGGCATCGGCAAGGCACCCGGCGGGTTGCCGCTCTCGACGCGCGCGCTGCAATCCGCGCACGACCCCGCGCGCAAACCGGACTTCGCGGCGCTCGCATTCGAGCTGAACGGCCATCTCGTCGATCACCCCGCCGGGAATCGCGAGCACGGTGCTGCCGACGGCGAGGAGCAATTCGGTTCCGTTCTGCGAGCCACGCCGCTGCCGCCGTCGCCTGCGCGCCCTTTCCTGCTCGGAGCGAGCATCGAAAGCGCGGCGCTCGCGGCCCGGCTTGGCTGGGACTTCGTGTACGCGGCTCACATCAACGGCGCACCGGACGAGATCGAGCGCGCTTTCGGGCGCTATCGCGCGGCATCGAACGGACGCAAGCCATTGCTGGCCATCTCCGTCATAGCAGCGGAAAGCGCTGACGAAGCAGCGCGGCTCGCATCTGACACACGGCGCTTTCGCGTGCAAGTCGGCGATCAACAGCCGGTAACGGTGGGCAGCATCGCCCAGGCCGAAGAGTTCGTTCGCCAGGCAGGCGGCGGTGCCCATCGCATCGACGAACGCGAGACGCACATCGTGCATGGCACACCCGACGCCGTCCATGACACGCTCGGCGAACTGCAAGACCGCTATGGCGTGGATGAATTCATCATCGACAACCCGGTGACGGACGCCACGCAACGTATCGCCTCGGTGCGTTTGCTGGCGCGCGGGCTCCTGCACGGCGAAACGCCGCACGCCGCCGAAACAACGCGCGGCTGAAACGATTCCAGCGACTCCAGCGACTCAGCGATGAAAGACACAGTCCGCGTTGCCACTGCCGACGATGCACCGGCACTTTACCGTCTGCTTCAACAGTCGTATGCGCCGCTCGCGCAGCAGGGCATTCACTTCACGATTACTCGCACGCCGTTCGAACAGGTCCGCGAAAAGATTCTGCGCGAATCGACATTCGTGCTCGAACGCACGCATTCGCCGCATGCGGAAACGGAGATCGTCGCCACGCTGACGGTGCGGTTTCCCTGGCTGTCTCAGGACGAGCAGGCGCCGCCGTATCCCTTCATCCACTGGTTTGCCGTTTCCGAACGCTATAAGCGCCAGGGCGCGGGCAGCGCATTGCTGGATCACGTCGAAACCGCGTTCCTGCGCGCGCAGATCAAGGCGCCCGCCACCTATCTCGCGACGGCGGTCGGGCATCCCTGGCTGCGCAACGTCTACGAGCGCCGCGGCTATGAGCCCTTTCGCCACTCCATCAACGCGCTGGGTACGCCGCTCGTGTGGCTACGCAAGATTCTGATCGCGGATATTTACCGCGATCTGCCCGAGGCGAGACGCCCCTCTCGCGACGAGCTCACCACATCCTGATTCCGTGCGCCGCGCGGCGCGGATCTCACTCCACGATTGAACATTCCTGAAGGCATTAATCGATGAATCACTCATTGCGGGCGTCTGGATTCAACCATCGCGTTTCGCTGCGCCAGGCCGCCCTCGCGGTTGTGTTTGCATTCGCGGCACAGCACGCATTGAGCGCGCAAAGCGCGCCTGTCGCCGGCGGCACGCTCAATTGGGGCGTGGAGACCGAACCTCGCACGCTCAATCCGCAGCTCAACGGACAGGACAAGGTCGAACTGCTGCTGCGCAACGCATACGAGAGCCTGCTTGCCCGCAACGCGGACGGCAGTTTCGTGCCGTGGCTCGCAACCGCATACAAGGTATCGGCGGACGGCAAGACCTATACCTTTACGTTGCGCGAAGGCGTGAAGTTCTCCGACGGCGCGACATTCGACGCCGCCGCTGTCGCCCGCAATTTCCTGAATGCGCGCGAGCCGGCCTACTCGGGAGGCAGCAGCCTCGCCACGCTGATTTCGCACGTCGCGGCCGTGACCACGCCGGACAGCCGCACGGTCGAGATCACACTGAAGGAACCGTACTCGCCGTTCCTCACGTTCGCGGCTCGCTTGCCGCTGCTATCGCCCGCTTCGTTCGACCGCCCCAATCTCAAGGCCGGCGGCATCGGCATAGCGGGTACAGGTCCCTTCATCCTGCACAAATACGATAAGGGCCAGGAGATCGAGTTCGTCAAGAATCCCGACTACAGGTGGGCTCCCGCGAATACCGGCCATCAAGGCGCGGCGTATCTGGATCGCGTCGTATATCGCTTCCTGCCCGAATCGTCGGTTCGCACAGGCGCGTTGCTTTCGGGACAGGTCGACGTGATCGAAGGCGTGTCGGGCAACGACGCCGGGTTGATCCGCAAGAATCCGGATTTCAGCTACCGGCAGGCACTCAACACGGGCACGCCCTATTCGCTGTTTCTCAACGTGACGTATGGTCCGACGCAGGACCCCAAGGTGCGTCGCGCGCTGCTCGAAGGTCTCGATGTCGGCGGCATTATCCAGTCGATCTATCGCGGGCAGCGCACCCGCGCGTGGGGCATCGTGTCGCCGATCGACCCGCTGTACGACAGGCGGATCGAACAGGCCTACGGCAACAACCCGACGCTCGCGAATTCGCTGCTGGACGAGGCCGGCTGGAGCACGCGCGACAGCGCCGGCTTCAGGACCAGGCATGCCCAGCGCCTGACCATCGACGTGATCCAGGCGCAAGCCACCGTGCGCGATCAGCGCGACGTGCTGTTGCAGGCGCTACAGGCCCAGGCGCGCCAGCGTCTGGGCGTCGACCTGAAGATCAACTATGTCGACGACGGTACCTACACGGATCTCCGCAAGAGCGGCAAGTTCGGCGCCATCGCGAACTCCAACACGCCGCCGGACGGCATCGACATCGAAGGCCACTATCTTCCTGTCGACCGCGGCGGTGCGCTGAACTACAGCCGCAGTCCGGCACCCGAACTGAGCCGGTGGCTGCAAGCCGCCGCCGGCACGCAAAACACCGCGGAACGCAAGAAGGCCTACGGCGAGCTGCAGCAGTTCGCGATCAAGGAGCAGGCGCTCGCCGTGCCGCTCTACGAACCCGAGGACCAGATCGCGGCGGCAACCTACGTGCAGGGCATCCGCTTTCGCCCGTTCGCGCAGATGCCGGAGAACCCGTACGACATCTGGCTCACGCGACGTTGAACGCGACCGCCGCGCCGCTCGACGCAAGGTAATCCGACATGAATCCGCCACGCATACTGCCCGAACTCGCCGCCGAGCGAACTTCGCGTCCCGCCCTCGCCACGCCGAAACACGGGCTGCGTCGCGTAGCGCGCGGCTTGCGGGCGTTGCTGCGCTCGCCGGGGCTCACGCGCATCGCGACTGGACTGCTGGTGCTGTGGGCAGCCGTGTCGCTGTCGTTCGCCGCCGTACAACTGGCGCCCGGCGACATCGTCAGTCTCCTGATCGGCGAACAGGTCAGCACGCCGGCAATCGAAGCGGCGATCCGTCAGGAATGGGGACTCGACGAACCGCTTTACCTTCGGTATCTGCACTACCTGTGGCGCGTCCTGCACGGGAATTTCGGCCGCTCGTACATCCTCAACACGGACGTCGCCGCGCTCGTGTCGAGCCAACTACGGCCGACGCTCAAGCTCACCGGCTGCGCGCTCGTCGTGACGATAGTCTTCGCCGTCGGGCTTGCCGTGCTGACGGCGGGCCGGCGCTGGGGCGGCCGGCTGGCGTCGGGCATCGAACTCGTGCTGGCATCGACGCCGTCGTTCTGGCTCGGCATCGTGCTGCTGTTCATCTTCAGCTTCACGCTGCGGCTCTTTCCCGTTGCCGGAGACCGGGGCTTCGCGTCGCTGGTTTTGCCCGCCGTTTCGCTCGGTCTCGCGCAGGGAGCGGTCGTCGGCCAGGTGCTGCGTCATGGACTCACGCGGGCGCTCGACGAACCCTTCGCGCTGACCGTGCGCTCGTGGGGCGTGAGCGGCAGCGCACTGCGCTTTCGTCACGCGTTGCGCCATGCCGCGCTACCCGCGGTGACGCTCGCCGGCTGGCTCTTCGGCGGGCTGTTGAGCGGCGCCGTCATCACGGAGCAGGTCTTCGGCCGTCCCGGCCTCGGCAAGATCACCGTGGATGCGGTGCTCGCGAAGGATATGCCGGTCATTCTCGCGATCGCCATTTTTTCCGCGCTGATCTACGTCGTGCTGAGCACGGTCGTCGATCTGCTCTACCTGCTGATCGACCCGCGCCTGCGTGAGCGGCGCACGCGCCATTGAGGAAAGCCGCCCTGTCGACCGAATCCGTTTCATACCTTCCGTCCCTCGCGATCAGTCGTGCCTCGAGCTGGGCGTTGCGCCATTCGCCCCTCGTGCTTGCCGCGAGCTATCTGCTGTTGTGCGCGCTCGCCACGCTCGAGCCGTCGTGGCTCGCGCGCGCCGATCCGCTCGCGGCCGATCCGCTCGCCGCGCAACTCGGCAGCAGCGGCGAACACTGGCTGGGCACCGATCAGCTTGGACGCGACATTTTCTCGAGAGTCGTTCACGGCGCGCGTTACTCGCTGAGCATCAGCGCCGCGGCCATCGTCATTGCGGCGCTGTTCGGCACCGTCGCGGGCCTGATCGCGGGTCTCGCGCGCGGCTGGCTCGACGAACTGATCACCCGCCTGCTCGACGTCGTCTCGTCGTTCCCGGACCTGCTGCTCGCCTTGATGCTCATTTCGTTCACCGGACCCGGCACGTTCAACCTCATCGTCGCGCTCGGCGTCGCGTCGATTCCGCGCTTCGCGCGTGTCGTTCGCAGCCAGACCTTCGTGGTGATGGAGTCCGGCTATGTCGAACAGGCGCGCACCTTCGGCCTGACATTCCCGGTGCTGGTCTGGCGCCACGTCCTCCCGCATGCCGTCGCCCAGGTGCCGATTCTCGCCACCGTCGGACTCGGCGGCGCGATCATCGGCACGGCCGGTCTGAGCTTTCTCGGCATGGGTCCGCAGCCGCCCACGGCCGAATGGGGCTTGATGCTCGCCGAAGGCCGCAACTATCTCTACAACGCCTGGTGGATTGCCGTATGGCCGGGTATCGCCATCACGCTGACGGTCATGTCGGTGAGCGCGCTCGGCCGCTACTGGCAGGCCCGCTTCGAAGGACGGGAGTATTCATGAAACCCGCTTTCGAGCCGGGCATCGCGGCGGCGTCGCACGATGCGCCCATCGTGCGGGTCAGGAACCTCACTATCGGATTTCGCACGCGCAGCGAAGTCAAAACCGTCGTGTCCCATCTCGATCTGACGATACGGGCCGGCGAATGCGTCGCGCTGGTCGGCGAATCGGGCTCGGGCAAGTCCGTTACCGCGCGTGCCCTGATCGGCCTGAACGGCGCACGCGCCGAACTGAGCGCGGAGCGCTTCGACATCGCGAGCCGCGACGCACGCCGCCTGAGCGAGCGCGAATGGCGCCGCATCCGCGGCCGCGAGATCGGCTATGTGCTGCAGGACGCGCTGATCTCGCTGGACCCGCTTTGCCGGGTTCGAAGCCTGCTCGCCGAAGCGCTCGGCGCGCAGACCAAACTGCGGCGCAGTGAAATCGACGCGCGCAGCATCGAGATCCTGCAATCGGTGGGTATTCCCGACGCCGCGCGCCGTTTGCCGCACTATCCGCATCAGCTTTCCGGCGGACTGCGCCAGCGCGTGCTGATCGGCACGGCCATCGCCGGACGCCCGGCGCTGCTGATTGCGGACGAGCCCACGACCGCGCTCGACATGACGGTTCAAAAGCAGATTCTCGAACTGCTGCATCAGCGCCGTGCCGCGGGCGACGCACTGCTGCTGATCAGCAATGATCTGGCGCTCGTCGGCCAGTTGGCCGATCGCGTGCTGGTGATGAAGGCGGGTCGCGTGGTGGAGGAAGGCCCCGCGCATGAGGTGCTTGCCGCGCCCAATCATCCCTATACGCGCCTGTTGCTGCAAGCCGTGCCCACTGTGGAATCGCGCGGTTATCGTCTCGCAGCGGCGGAGCCGGCGCGCGACGACGGCACCTTGCCGCGCGTACTCAGCCGCATACCGTTGCCTGAAAAACACATCGACGCCCGCTCGCACGTGCTGTCGGTCGAATCGGTTTCGAAGCGGTACGGCTCGCGTGCCGACGCTCCGCTCGCGGTGGATGACGTATCGTTCACGCTGGCGAAAGGCGAGACGCTCGGCATCGTCGGCGAATCGGGGTCCGGCAAGACGACCGTGGCGAAGATCGTCCTCGGCCTGGTGGCGCCCGACATCGGCCGGGTGCTGCTCGACGGCGAGCCGTGGAGCGCGGTGCCGGAAGCGAGGCGCAGGAGCCGACGTCCCGGTCTTCAGCTCATCGCACAGGACCCGTACAGTTCGTTCGATCCGCGCTACACGGTCGGCCAGATCATCGCCGAGAGCCTGGACGCCGCCAACGTTCGCGGCGCCGAACGGCGCCGGCGTGTATTACAGGCACTCGACGAGGTGAAGCTCGGCGCCGCCTGCATCGACCGTTACCCGCGTGATCTGTCTGGCGGACAGCGTCAACGCGTCGCGATCGCGCGTGCGTTCGCTCCGAATCCGGCGCTGCTCGTCGCCGACGAGCCCGTCAGCGCGCTCGATGTCTCGATCCAGGCGCAGGTGCTCGATCTGCTCGCCGAACTCCAGGCCGAGTACGGAACCTCGATGCTGTTCATCTCGCACGATCTGGCCGTCGTCCATCATGTGTCCGACCGCATCATCGTGATGAAGAGCGGTCGGGTCGTGGAGAGCGGCCCCGTCGCAACGGTGTTCTCCGCGCCTGTGCACTCTTATACCCGCACGTTGCTGGACGCGTTGCCCGAGTTGCCGGAATTCGATGCGTGCTATCGCCGCTATGGATCAGGCGAGCGTGACGAGCAGCGCTAACGTGCCGTATCTCTCTCTTGAACACCGCGACGGCAGACTCATTGGCGTCATGCCGTCGCGGCTTCCCGTCAGAACTTCACGCGCAAGCCCGACAACACCGCGACCTGACGGTTCGTCGACGAGGCGGTGCCGGCATCGGCAATCGCCGCGATCGTGCGGTAGCCCGAGCCGACCCGCGTCGACGCGTCGCCGACCGCAAGCTGATACACGCCGGACAGATACACGTCGGTGCGCTTCGACAATGCATAGTCGACACCCAGCGTGAACTGATGCCAGCGCGGCTTCAGATTCGCACCATTGGTTCCCGGCAGGTTGGTCGCGCGGCCGTCCGTGTAGGTGTAGACGCCGATCAGCGTCAGCGCGGGCGTGAACAGGTAGCGCGCATTCAGATCGTAGTTGTTGAACTTGCGCGACGAGCCGTCGTTGTAGTCGAGCTGCGTATGGCTCCATGCGAAACCGACCGTTGCGCGGCCGAATGCGTAGTTGGTGCCCGCCACGGCGATCTGCTGGCGCAGCACGCCGCCGTTCAGTCCGTAGAAAAACGCGCCGCTGTAGTCGTCGCCGGTGGTGGTCGATGCGCCGCCGACCGCACCACTCGTGTTCGACGTCGTATCCGGATGATTCAGCACCACGTAGCCGCCGCCGATCGACAACGGTCCGTTCACGTAGTTCGCCGAGATGCCCCACGCGCGGTTGTTGCCGAAGCCTGTTCCGCTGCCGCCGTTCGCCTGGTTGCTGAACGCATACAGGCCGTCCACCGTGAATCCGGCAATCGTGTCGCTGCGGAACTTGACTGCGTTATTGACGCGGAAAGTCTGGTTCAGGTTGTCGTTATCGCCGACGTGTGTCGACGGCGACCAGAAACCGGAGCCCGCGTATTGCGCCGCGAGATCGGCGAGCGGTTCATACTGGCGTCCGAACGTCAGCGTGCCGATGCCCGTTTTCTGGACGCCGACAAATGCCTGCCGTCCGAACTCGCGACCGCCCTGGCCCAGCGTGCCGTCGTTGGGACGGAAACCGCCCTCGATGGTGAAGACGGCTTTCCATCCGTCGCCCAGGTCCTCGCTGCCTTTGAGACCCCATCGGCTGCCGCTCAACTTGCCGCTCGTCTGCTGGAAGTTGCTCGCGCCCTTCTGGTTGTTCGTATAGGTAATGCCCGCATCCACGAGCCCGTACAACGTGACCGAGCTTTGCGCCTGAGCGGCGAGTGGTGCAATTGCAAACAGGCCTGCGGCGCTGGCGAGAGCGACTCGTTTCATCGTTACCCCTTGTTGTCGTGTTAAACGTCATCGATTGAAAGGGGTCCAATTTTAGGTTGACGAAAGACGGGGTAGAAACATCGAAATCGGGTTTGCTACGGATTGCTCCGCGCATTTGAAATTCGGCGAGGGCTGGAAATGCATTTCCTCGGCGGCGGTATTTCGACTTGTATGTGAGTGCGGAGCAGCGGACGACACGTGGCGTATAAGGCGGAATTTCCCCGCATACTCGCAAAAGGTGTCTTACCCAATACCAGTCTTTCGGCGTCTGGCGGCACGCTTGACGAGAACATCGAAGCGCCGCCATGGCCCACTTCGCATCGCACAGGAGCCCACGCCGGGTGCGAATCGTCACTGCCTTGATCGCTCGCGACAGCGGCGACTGCTCGATGTGCAGCCGTTCAGCGGAGCTGAGCGAAGTGGAGTTCTTCAGCCACGACAAGGAAGCAACGAAGGTCGCGCAGTTCCATCCGATTTCATCCCACCGACACGGGAAAGCCGTGATGTCTGGCAGACCACGCCACCAGAAGTGTCGCCAGCAACAGCATTAGCAGCGCAGGAGAGAAAGCCCCCACACCGAGACGATCCAGTAGCACGCCACCAACGATGCCCCCACCGGCAATCGCCGTGTTCCAGGCAGTGACCAGCATGGACTGCGCGACATCAGCAGCATCGCCCGCCGTCTTGGCAAGTGCGGTCTGAAACAAGGTCGCAGCGCCGCCGAAAGCCAGTCCCCAGGCACCCACTGCCGCATAGACGGCGATGGGCTCGGTGCCTGCCATGCCCAGCACCAACGCCGAAAGTCCGAACAAGACCGTGCTCGCCAGCGTCAGTGCGCGCAGGTACTGGTCGATCAGCACGCCGATGATCCAGACACCCAGCAGCGATGTGATGCCGAAAACCAGCAGCACCAGATCCGTGCGGTCCACCATGCCGGCCATCACCAGAAACGGGGCGATGTAGGTGTAGAGGATGTTGTGTGCGAGGACGAAGGCCAGCACCACGAACAACACCGGGCGAATACCCGGCAGGGTGAACACATGCCGCAACGAAAGGCGTTTGCCCACGGCCTGCCCCGCGAAGTCCGGTACTTTCAGGCGCACCCAGACCATCAGCATCAGCGCCAGCACGCTCATGATGCCAAAGCACATGCGCCACCCCACCAGATCGCCAAGGAAGGTGCCGGCAGGCACGCCCAGCGAAAGCGCCAGCGGGGTGCCCACCATGGCGATCGCGATGGCGCGGCCTTGCTGGTGCTCGGGCACCATGCGCGCGGCATAGCCGGCCAGCAGCGCCCACAACAAACCCGCCGAGACGCCCGCCAGGAAGCGCGCCACCATGGTCAGCGCATAGCTGGTGGAAAGCGTCGTCACTGTGTTGGCGATGGCGAAGCCGGCAATGGCGGCCAGCAGCAACGGCCGGCGACGCATCCCTTGTGTGGCGGCGATCAGCGGAATCGCGGCCACCAGGGAGCCGATGGCATAGATGGTGACGGTCTGGCCGACCCATGCCTCGGAGACGGCCAGTCCCCGCGCCATCTGGGGCAGCAAGCCGGCCGGCAGCGCTTCGGTCAGGATGGTGATGAAAGCCGCCATGGCAAGCGCCAGCAGCGATGCGAGAGGCATGCGGTCCTGAGTTGCCGAAGTCATCGCGCACCCTCCAAGGCACCGTAGACCGCATCGCGCAGATCGGTGACGAAACGACCCGACATGCCTTCGTACAACGTGTTGGTGAAGGCGACGACGCTGAGTCCCCGCACCCGATCCACGAACCAGGCATGGCCGTAGGCACCGCCCCAACGCCAAGTGCCTTCCGACTCGGGCGAAGCTGCCAACGCCTGGTCGCGCAAGACCGAGAACCCCAGCCCGAAGCCGAAGCCCGGCGCATTGGGCAGTTCCTGACCGCCCGTCTGATCGCGCGCCATCTCCGCGATCAATTCGTTGGGCAGGAGCGCACCGCAACCCTGGCGCAAGGCTTCCAGCAGGCGCAGGAAGTCTTCGGCTGTTCCCGCCATGCCCGCGCCACCCGAAGGAAATGCCTGCGGATCGAAGATGCGCGCAGGGCTGTAGGGGATGCCGACCGCCCCCTCGAAGGGCGAAACGATTTCGCCTTCCGCCAGCGGGTGCGGCTGAGGCGTGTCATTCACATAGGCGGTCGCCACGCGCTGCGCATCCAGCGCGACAAAGCCGGTATCCGCCATGCCCAGCGGGCCGGTCACGAGCTGGCGCACGGCTGCGTCCAGTGGCTCGCCATGCACCTGCTCGATCAAGGCGCCCAGCACGTCGGTTGCCAGCGAATAGCCCCAGGCCGTGCCCGGTTCGTACAGCAGCGGCACGGTGGCGATGCGGCGCAGGTTCTCTCCCAGACTGATACCGGACGCATCCATGCCATCCGACACGCCGGCCCGCGCATAAGGGCCGTCCGCATCAGCCTCGAAGAAGCGGTAGTCCAGTCCCGCCGTGTGGCTGAGCAATTGCCGGGTAGTGATCCGCGCAGGTCGGCCATCGGCCAGCCGTGGCCGGAACTCGGGCAACCAGCGGTCGATGCCGTCATCCAGATTGAGTCGACCTTGCGCCACCAGCACCAGCGCCGCCGTCGAGACGATCGGCTTGCTCACCGACGCCAGACGGAAGACCGCATCCACGGTCATCGTCCGACGGCTCTCGCGGTCGGCCCAGCCGGCGGCCTGGCGGTGAATCAGTTCGCCGTCGCGGGCTACCAGTACCACGGCACCGACCAGGCGCCGCCCGTCCAGTGCCTGTTGAACCGCGGCCTGAATCCGGGTGGACAGAGACGCGGGCGGGACGCCTGTGCGCAGCGGAAATGCGGCAATCGTCACGGGGACTTCCTTTCATCAATGAACATTCCCGTCACGATAGAAGGTCTTCGATTAAAGAAAAACTGGAGTACAGTTCATTTCTTACCGGAACTATTTGTCCGCAATGGAGGTACGAGGTGGACAGCCTGAACGGCTTCGTGGTGTTCGTGCAGGTCGCCGAGACACGCAGCTTTGTCGCGGCCGGTCGGCTGCTGGGCGTATCGGCATCCGCCATCGGCAAGAGCGTGGCGCGGCTGGAAGAAAAGCTCGGCGTGCGCCTGTTCCACCGCAGCACGCGCAGCGTCACGCTGACAGCCGAGGGCACGCTGTTCCTGGAGCGCAGCCGCCGCATCCTTGCTGAAATCGAGGCGGCGGAACTGGAGCTGTCGCAGGCCACGGCTTTGCCGCGCGGTCGCTTGCGGGTCAGCTTGCCCCTGGTCAGTTCGCTGGTGCTGCCCGTGCTCGGCGAGTTCATGCGCGAGTACCCGGCCATCGAGCTGGACCTGGACTTCACCGACCGGCTGGCCGATGTGATCGAGGAAGGTTTCGACGCCGTGGTCAGAACCGGCGACCCGACGGACTCGCGCTTGTCCGCGCGCAGGCTGGGCGCCTTTCGTTCGATGCTGGTCGCCTCGCCCGACTACCTGGCGCGGCGAGGTACGCCCAAAGTGCCTGCGGATCTGCTGGAGCACACCTGCTTGCACTACCGCTTTCCCAACAGCGGCAAGCTGGAAACATGGGCGTTGCGCCGTGCTGCCGGCGAGCCCGAGTTGCCATTGCCGACCTCGATGATCTGCAACAACATCGAGACGCGCGTGTGCTTTGCACTACAAGGCTTGGGGATCGCCTATCTGCCGGAATTCTCGATCAAGGAGCCGCTGGCGGATGGACGGTTGCGCACCGTTCTGGTCGATCACGTGGAACGCACCGGCGTCTTCCACGTGCTCTGGCCCGCCAGCAAGCATCCCTCTCCGAAAGTCCGGGCCTTGGTCGATTTCCTGTGTGCTCGGGTATTTCCGTCCGCCCGGCTGTATCCGTAGTCGCCCCGCGAGGCGTCCGACGTCTGAGCGTCCCGAAAGAACTAGGCGCCGGCTTGCAGCAGCCGGTCGTCGATGAAGCGTACGTGGCCAATCAGCCGGTCCGCTTCCGGCAACGCGTGGACACCGTCCACGACGAAGCCGACGAAGCGGTCGCGCTCGCTGCGCACGCGATCCATGGCCGCCTGGCCGTCTACCCGCACCCCCTCGACGCGGACGCCAAATGCGTCGGCGTGGCTCGCGGCATGCGCGGCTTCCGCCGCCGCGATCAGCAGCTTCGACGGCATGCACCCCACTCTTGCACACGTCGTGCCGTATTCACCGCCTTCGATGATCACGGCCGTGCGGCCTTCGGCTTTGGCGCTGCGGTAGGCCGACAGCCCGGCCGTGCCTGCGCCGATAACGGCGACGTCTGTACGAACGGTGCGCATGGCGATCTCTCCTGTCGAGGCTGGGTGCGGGAACTACGGGTTACCTGACTGCCGGGAAGTCGAGCGTCGTGTCGTTCACGCGATTCACGAGATTCGTGAACGTAATCGACGCGATGGCGAGGTTGATTTCGATGATCTGGCGGTCGGTGTAACCCGCCGCGCGCACCGCATCGACGACCGCTTCGGGCACCGTTCCGCGCGTACCGACCAGCGTACGCACATACGTCACCAGCGCGTCCCGCTTCGCGTCGCCCGTTGCAACGCCGGCACGCACCTGCTTCATGTCATCGCCCGACAGCCCGGCGAGCTTGCCCATCAACGTATGCGCGGCGACACAGTAGTCACAGCCCACGTGTTCGCTGACGGCCAGCTTGATCACTTCGATGTCCGCCTTGCCAAGCGTGCTGGCAGCCACCGCTGCGTCGAACGCGAGCGCCGCGCCGAGCGCTTCGGGGCTGTGCGTGCCGACGGTCGCGTACGCATTGGGTACCTTGCCGACGGCCTTCTTGATCTTCGCGAACACTTCAGCGGCCGCGCCGGTTGCTTCCTCAGGGCGAATGGTGGTCAGACGGGACATGATTGACTCCTTCCTTCAGGGTTGAGGGTTGAACTGCTTAGCCATGTCGTATGGCATGGGAGTCAGTGTAGGGATGTGCGGCGAGTTCCTTAATGCCATACTTCCGCAACTTCATGCTCAAACGTCTCATATGGAACTGCTGGACCGACTCCTCTCGCTGATGCCGGTCACCGGACGGCTGGATGTACGGTGCCACTTCGGCTCGCCGTGGCGCATCGACCATCCCGAGTCGAACGAGTGGGAATTCCCCTATCACGTGCTGTTGCGCGGCGAGGCTGTCGTCGAAAGCGACACTGGAGGGAACAGTGAACCGGCGCTTCGCATGAAAGCCGACGACATTGTGCTGTTTCCTTCCGGCAGCGCTCACAGCTTGCACGACGGCAGCGGCAATCCCCCCCGGGCGGCACGCGAGCGGCACAAGGACGGATTGACCATTGCCACGAACGGCAACGCACGCGGAGGCGCCGATGTGTTGTGCGGGCGCTTCGTGCTGCCGGCCGTGCCGCAGCAACTGATGCGCGACCATCTGCCGGGACGTTTGCTGGTGAGCAGCGTGAGCGAGGGCGACGGACAGGCGCGCGACGCCGCGTTTGCAGCAACCCGGCTTGCCCGACTCATTGAATTGATGCGCGAGGAAGCGTTCGAGCAACGCCCGGGCAGCGCGACGGTCGTGAATCAGCTTTCGGGCGCGCTGTTTGCGCTGACCCTGCGCTGCGCCTCCGATACCGATCAAGCCCCGCGCGGCCTGCTTGCGCTTGCGCAGCGTCAGCGCCTGCAGCCGGCTCTCGCCGCCATGTTCGACGAACCAGAGAAGCCGTGGACTTTGCCGAAGCTGGCTGAACTCTGTCACATGTCGCGCGCTACGTTCGCACGCCACTTCGAAGAAGCCATCAACCGCTCAGCGAGCGACGTGCTCACGGACATTCGCATAGCGCTCGCTGGACGCAAACTGGCGCAGACGGGGATGTCTGTGGCCGAGATCGGGGAAGCGGTGGGATATCAATCGGAAGCCGCGTTTCAGCGCATGTTCAAACGGCAGGTAGGCATGACGCCAGCGAAGTGGCGCGCCCGTTCCTCGAGAAGCGGGGCATTCGAAGATGGTTCCGTGTGAGGAACCTGCGGGTACCCACCCTATCGGCCTGGCGCTCTTCTTCCACGACTGACCGTTGCGATGGGCGAAGGCGCCGGGCCGGTTTAATTCCACCGCCGGATTGTTCACGTAACTCCCATTCGGTAACAAAGAACCTGGGTCAATGCGGAGATGCGCGACAAACAAGATGAGAATGTCGCGCCGAAAACGATGTCGACGCGATGCCCGAACCGGACTAGCAGGCCTAGTTCCAGCCAACCCGATCGTTCCAGAACTCGCTCCACACGTGGTTATCGAAGCCGATCAGGAACAGATCAAGATTGCCCATCGCGCGTGACACTGCTGCGACCTGCTGGTTTTCGCGATCGAACACCGCCTGACCCGGCAGCGGAAACCAGTCGCCGTTCCAGCCCGCCTGGTCGTTCCAGAAGGTAGACCAGACGTGGTTATCGAAGCCGATCACGAACAGATCGAGATTCCCGGGTGCGCGCGACACCGCTGCGATCCGCTGCTTCTCGCGGTCGAACACCGCCTGACCCGGCAGCGGAAACCAGTCGCCGTTCCAGCCCGTTTGATCGTTCCAGAAGGTAGACCAGACGTGGTTGTCGAAGCCGATCACGAACAGATCGAGATTGCCGGATGCGCGCGACACCGCTGCGATCCGCTGCTTCTCGCGGTCGAACACCGCCTGACCCGGCAGCGGAAACCAGTCGCCGTTCCAGCCCGTTTGGTCGTTCCAGAATGTAGACCAGACGTGGTTATCGAAGCCGATCACGAACAGATCGAGATTCCCGGGTGCGCGTGACACCGCTGCGATCTGTTGCTGCTCGCGGTCAAACACCGCCTGACCCGGCAGGGGAAACCAGTCGCCGTTCCAGCCCGCCTGGTCGTTCCAGAAGGTAGACCAGACGTGGTTATCGAAGCCGATCACGAACAGATCGAGATTACCGGATGCGCGCGACACCGCTGCGATCTGCTGCTGCTCGCGGTCGAACACCGCCTGACCCGGCAGCGGAAACCAGTCGCCGTTCCAGCCCGCCTGGTCGTTCCAGAAGGTAGACCAGACGTGGTTATCGAAGCCGATCACGAACAGATCGAGATTACCGGATGCGCGCGACACCGCTGCGATCCGCTGCTTCTCGCGGTCGAACACCGCCTGACCCGGCAGCGGAAACCAGTCGCCGTTCCAGCCCGTTTGATCGTTCCAAAAGGTAGACCAGACGTGGTTATCGAAGCCGATCACGAACAGGTCGAGATTGCCTGAAGCGCGTGACACCGCCGCGATCTGCTGCTTTCCATGGTCAAACACCGCCTTTCCCGGCAACGGGAAAAATCCGGCATCCAGATAGTCCACCGTGAGAGCGTCGGTCGCCAAGGTGACGCTCGTCAGGTTCCTTCCGAATGCGACGATGTTGGTCGTGTCACCGGCGATGGGATCGGCTGTCAATGTGCTGTTCGCATTGGAGCCAAATGCCGCGGTAAAGCTCACGGGCGTGAACCTTGGCAGGGAAGTACCGGGTTCGCCGGTGTTCGGCGCTTCGACGATCCACTCCACGCTGTTGCCGCTAAAGGTCGCGCCCGGCGGAGCCGCGAGTTGGATGCTGAAGTAAACTCCCCGGTCCACGTTGCCGAACATGACGAAGCCCTGGCCGTTTTGATAGTGAACGCCGGCGAACACTTCGTCGCCGGGTTCGATGAGCATATTGTTGATGTTGGTCTGGTAGATGTAGTCCGGCGACCCGTTCACCTTCGGCGCGAACCACTCATACCACGCGACGTACGTCTTCGAGCCGTCAGCCTGGACGGACTGCTGCACGCCGGCCTGTAGAACGTCGTTCGAACCGTATGTTCCGTCGATACCCACCCACGAGGACGAGTCCCAACCGGAGTCTGTGCCGGGAGGAGTCGAGGGAACGCTTACTGATGGCACGCGCCAAATGCCGACGGCGTGCGCCCAGGTTCCCGATATCGTGCTGCCGGACCAGTTGTTCGAAGTGAATGCGGTGTCCGCGACTCGCTGAGGCGGCGTCAGTTGATGGGTAACGCCTATTTGCGGTACGAGATGAGGAACAATACGTGCGCCATCCGGCCATTGCTTGCGAAGCAGCCGCTGACGAAGCGCCGCGACCCGCATGTTAGAGCGATCTAGCGGTCCAAGCAGTTCGTCCGCCAGCGCTTCCGAATGACTTTGAGGTTTATCAGCGGCCTCCCTGGACCATCGGATTGCCGTCGCGCCCGCAAGGTTGGTGTCTGCGAGCTTGTGGATGTTCATGACTGTCTGGGGCATTGTGACCTCCCGATACGAAAGATGCACGACTCCGAGCGTTCGAAGCCGACGTCACCGCTATATGGGTGAAAAACGCGTAACACACGAACCGCTACTCTTCCCGTGCGATCGAGCCGGCTCCGGTTGCTACCAGTGCCCACTCGACGCGCAAGGAGTCAAAACGATAGACACTGGTGATGGGTGCCTTATTTACCCTTTCCTGAAAATGGTGCTCGGATGTATTCCGGAGGCACGGCGACATGGAAAGATGAACTCGGCAAGCCTGCCGCGATCATCGAAACATACGTAACGTAGACGACGCGCCTTCGAGTATTTTGAACCGTGATGGCAGGCAGGATGAAAGGGAGATCCCTTGCGGGCCAGCAATTTCCCAGAGGTATTGGCGAGACGCTGCGCCACGCGCTACAGCAAGAACTTCGAGGCGGCCGGTATCAGATCGGCACTGCCGTTCGAATGTCCACGTGAAAACTTGGGCCAAAGTCCGTAGTTGGCTGTCACCAAAGTTGTCAGCGCGGCCGTCGGTTTCGAGGGGCGGCGCGTTGTATTCAACGCCGAAGCCCTCCGAAACGGTCACGACTATGCGGCCGGCCGGCGACGACAAGCATGGACATAAGCGGTGGCCAAAGCACGCTAAACTGGGTGCGTTACTGAAACGATCGGTGGATCGGGCACAAGGCGATGAAATTCACCGGGTTGATGTTGCGTCTCACCGTCGCGTGCCTGATTGTGTTCGCAGGAGTCGCCATCTTGCAGGATCGTTTTATCTACTTCCCTGAGAAGGCTGCAACCGGGGACGTCGTTTCCAGCGTACTTCGCGCCTGGCCGACACCGGAGGCGTTCCGCGGCCTCGTGGCCGAGCCCGCCGGATCCGTGCGCGCCACCGTCATCGTTTTTCATGGCAACGCCGGGCATGCCGGACACCGTTCGTTCTACGCCGCAGCGCTCACGCCGCTCGGGCTGCGCGTGATCCTCGCCGAATATCCAGGCTACGGGCCGCGCGACGGCACGCCGGGCGAAGAGAGTCTGGTCGCTGATGCCCAACAGACCATCGCACTGGCGTATCGGTTCTATGGCGCGCCGCTGCTGCTCATCGGCGAATCGCTCGGGGCCGGCGTGGCGGCCGCGGCCGGCTCGCGTGAACGCGACAGGACCGCTGGCTTGCTGCTCATCACGCCATGGGATCGGCTTGAGCACGTCGCCGCTCATCACTATCCGTGGTTGCCCGTGAAATGGCTGCTGCGCGACCGATACGACAGCGTGACCCATTTGGCGTCGTTCGGGCGGCCTGTTGTCGTCGTGGTTGCGGAGCGCGACAGCATCGTCCCCCCGCGCTTCGGCGAAGCACTCTACAACTCGCTGGCCGAACCGAGGCAACTGTTAGCGGTGAAGGCGGCTGAACATAACGACTGGATTGGCCGCGTCGACGAAACCTGGTGGCGGGAGGTGACCGGCTTCCTGCTTACGCCTTCGCATTGAAATATGAAATCACGCTCCGTCCCGTCCGGCAGGGAACGCTTCTATGTCCTCGATGCGAAGAACAGACCTGTCGAGGTGTTCGACCGCGGCGAGTGGTCGCGCTGGATGACAGCGAACGAACTGATCTTCCGCCGCACGCTGCTGGACGAATCCGGTGTGACGGTCACCACCCGCTTTCGCGGTGTGTCCGAACCGAAAACCGGGGAGGGTTCGCTGTTCGTGACGCGCGTCGCCGGAATGGAAGCGCGAGACAACACGAGCTACGGAGCACGTACGGTCGATGAGGCGCTGGAGCAGCATGAGCTCATCGTGCAGAAGATCCTCCGCATGCTGACCAGGCGATGATCGCCACAGCACAACGATTCTCCCTCGACCATAACCATCCCGCCGCGCTGACGACATTGCCTGTCCGGGCGTCCGCCTGACGTTCGCCACGCCCAAAGTGACTATCTCTCCGACCGACGGCCCGCAGCCTTTCAGCCTTTCCGCGCCACTCTCGTCCGCCCGGCTGCAGCCCGATCTAACAATCCAGGCGCAGGACAGGCGATTGAAGAAGATCGGCGGCGACCGGCTGCACTTGACTGTAGTCGCCCCGTTGCAGACCTTCGACTTGGCGTGACCTCGATGACGGTTTCCGAAGGTATAACGGCCGTTCGTTCATTCGCGCAGGTTGGTGGCTGTTCGTCCCGAGTGGGCATTCAGACATCCGCGTAGGTTGCGGCAGCCACAGGTGACGTTTCCCTAAGTTCGCAATTCCGGTATCGGCAAACGTCAGCAGTTCACTGCGGTCGGATGCGTACCCGGTACATCTCATCTTTCCGAAAACAGATGCTCGCACAGGAAATCCACAAATACGCGCAACCTGGGCGATAGTTGACGGCTCGACGGCCACAGGATCGAGAACTGTCCGGGTGCGATCGGATGCGCGTCCAGCACCGGCACCAGCGTCCCGCTCGCGAGCGCATCGAGAACAAGGAAGTCCGGCATGAAGCCGACACCGAACCCCGCGGCTACCGCGCCACGCAGTGCTTCCATGTTGTTGCAGGTCAGCGCAGTGCACAGGTCAGGCGGTTCGCTGCCGTCCGGAGCGAGCGCCCACGGCTGCAACTTGCCAGTGGTCGGGAAGCGGTAGCGCACGCAGTCGTGCGTTGCCAGTTCGTCGAGCGTTTGCGGCAGGCCGGCGCGTGCAGCGTAGTCAGGCGACGCACACAGGATGAACCGGAACGCGCCGAGCCGGCGTGACATCAAACTGGAGTCGGAAAGCGTGCCACTTCGTATTACCGCGTCGAAGCCTCCCTCCACTACGTCGACGAGCCGATCGTTGAAATCGAGGTCCAGTTCGACTTGTGGATAGAGCGCTCTGAATCTGGGCAGCACCGGCAGCAGGAAGCGATAGCCAATCACGGGCAAGCTCACGCGTAGTCGGCCACGGGGTGTCTGCGCAGCCTCCGACAGGATCGCCTCTGCATCACGCAGTTCACCGAGAATCCTCTCACAGCTCTCGTGGAAGAGCCGCCCTTCGTCAGTAAGCGTGACCCGACGCGTGGTTCGATGGAAAAGCCGCACGCCGAGGGAGTGTTCGAGTTTCGCAATCGTCTTTCCAATCGCCGATGCCGAGATGCCGAGCTTGCGCCCGGCAGCGACGAAGCTAAGCGTCTCCGCGGTACGCACGAATGCGACAATACTGTTCAGGTTATCCATACGGGTTCGACCTTTTGATATCCGTCCTATTACGGAATCTACCTCCGCTATCTTCGGATTTTCCCAGTGTTTTTCTTCGATTGAATCCGAATTATCGTTCATCGCTCCGCCGCGCATCGCGATGTGCCGGCATTCCACAAGGAGCGGTGATGACTTCCACGATTTCTCCCGGCACGACGAGGCGGCTTGCCGTACTCGCTGCCGTCTGCATGGCGGCGCTCGCACTGCCGCTCGCCTTCTCCGGCGGCGCCCTGGCGACGCCCGCGATTGGCCGCGACCTCGGCGGCAGCCCCATCGCGATGAACTGGATCACGAACGCGTTCATGCTCGCATTCGGCAGCCTGCTGATGGCGGCGGGAACGCTCGCAGACCGGTTTGGCCGGAAGCGCGTGTTCGCCTGCGGTGTCGCGGGCTTCACACTGACCTCGGTGGCGCTCGGGTTCGCGCCGTCGATCGTCGTCGTCGATCTTCTGCGCGCGGCTCAAGGCGTCGCGGCCGCTGCGGCGCTCGCCGGCGGAACCGCCGCACTCGCTCAGGAGTTCGACGGCGCAGCGCGGACCAGCGCGTTCAGCGCGCTGGGCACAACGTTCGGGATCGGCCTCGCGTTCGGACCGCTACTGGCCGGCTGGCTGATTGCGCACTTCAGCTGGCGCGCAATCTTCCTGGCGGGAGCATTCGCCGGCGTTCTGTCGCTCGGTCTGGGCGTGCCGCGCATGCACGAGTCGCGCGACCCGCAGGCGCGCCGGTTCGACTGGGCGGGTACCGTGACGTTCACGGCGGCGCTCGCGAGCTTCACATGCGGCGTGATCGAAGCGCCTTCACGCGGCTGGGCATCAGCAAACGTCGTCGCGCTGCTTGCCGCGTGTGTCGCGTTCGCGATTGCGTTCGTCATCTTCGAAACGCGCAGTCCGCGACCGATGCTCGACCTGTCGCTGTTCCACTATCCCCGCTTCGTCGGCGTTCAGGTCTTGCCAATCGCGACGTGTTACTGCTACATCGTTCTGCTCGTCGTGCTGCCGCTGCGCTTCATCGGCATGGACGGCTACGATGAAATCCACGCGGGTTATTTGATGCTCGCGTTATCGGCGCCTATGCTTTTTGTCCCGTTCGTTGCCGCGATGCTCACGCGGTGGATGTCTGCGGGTGTCATCTCGGGAATCGGCCTCGTGATCGCCGGAGCAGGCCTGCATACGCTCGGCGGTGCGTTGCATGCCGGAGTCGGGCCAGCCGTAATCGGGCCGATGTTTGTAATCGGCGTTGGCGCTGGGCTGCCATGGGGGCTGATGGACGGGCTGTCCGTAAGCGTCGTGCCGAAGTCGCGCGCAGGGATGGCAACGGGCATCTTCGGCACCACGCGGGTTGCCGGCGAAGGTATTGCGTTAGCGATTGTGAATGCGCTTCTCGCTGCGCTCACGCAGATCAGCCTGCGCGCAGCAGTGCCCCATGCCGACTCCACTGATCTCTCTGACGCAGCCGCACGACTCTCTACGGGCGACCTCGCGCACGCCGCAACGAGATTGCCGGATGTTCCAGCCGCGACGCTTCAGGCTGCCTACCACGCGGCGTTCGGGCATCTACTTGATGGCCTTACTGCAATTACGCTGTTGTGCGCGTTTGCAGTTTTCGCTTTTCTGAGTCGGGTCCGCACGCAAGACGAGCCAGTCACCACCAGAACACATGACAAGCGAGTGAGCCTCGACTCGCCGATGGTTGAGCTGGCACCTCGACTCATCGAACTGACGGACGACAAGCGCTGACAGACTGGATGTTGGTACTCAAGTGGCCGGGTTGCGACGTAAAGCGGCCGCCATGGCCGTCGGGGGATGGGGCGGCCTGCGATGACCGATCTGGTCGTCGCCTGTCTCACGCAAACAACTTCTGATGCCGTCGTCAGACCAGGAAGTCCGCTCGCGGCATTGGATGAGAAGGCAAAAACCAGCCCGCGCGTGACGTCGGCCACCGAAGCTACGACCGGGACGCTAGCCGGCGCGCGGCGCATGCGTGGGCGCCGATGCGGTAGCGACACTGCTCCACGCCGCGATGCTGTGCGGCGGATAAAAGACGTCGAGCGTCGGAAAGGCGGCAACGCCGCGCAGGCAGTCAAACAGGTAAATGGCCACTCCCAGGTCGCCGGTCCATAGCGAGTAGCGCAGCCGCCCATACCGGGCGGCATCGGATTCGGACTGGTGGATGCTGTGCATCGCGAATGCGCGCGCCCGGTCGAGCCAGATCGCGTCTTTGGTACGCCGATACAGCGCGAGGAATGTATAGCCGTTGCCGGCCGTGCCATGGCAGAGAGACGCCCCCTTTGCGATCGGCCCTGCATCCCAGACCGCTTCGCCCGCGGCAACCAGGAGATCGCCGAGTGTCGTGTCCGGCAGATTGGCGAGACAGGTGACGAAGCCCGGTGCGCCATGACAGAACTGCATCAACAGGCGGTCGTTCGACGTGCCCGTCGAGTCGAGTTGAGCACGCCAGTTGACCTTGCCGTATTCCCAGGTCGCCGTGCGACCCACCGTGTTCGTGATCGCATCCTGCCAGCGCGACCAGTCCGCGGCGCTGAGAAGGTTCCTTCCGCGGATCAGTGGCGAAGCGGTCGCGACAAAGCCGTGCACGCCGTCAAGATACGTGACACGCTTGCCATACAGATCCTGGGTCCAGAAGTGACAGCCGTGCTCGTCGGACCACTGCAACTGCTTCCATAAATGCGCCGCCGTGTCGCGAAATAACGCTGCCCAGCGCTCGTTGCGCGTGAGCTCGAACAGGAAGCATGCGGCCAGCAACGTCCCCGGCGCCCCCCACATCAGTTCACGCGTGGGATGGTCCATATTACCCGCGATCAACTCCGCGAGTCTGGCTTCGAGCGATGGCGTGGGCGCGTGCGCATATCGCAGCATCAGTATCGGCAAGTCGCCCATCAGGAACGAAGCGTCGGCTTCGAAGCCTTCCGCAGCGAGCCACGCCCGGTTACGTGGGCGGATCGGGTCGAGCTGTTCTAGCCATCCGTTATGGGTGCGGGCGGCGCCGACTGCATTGAGATAATGGAGCGACCAGATCACGCCGGCCGCACCGAAGTAGAGCGGCGTCAGCGCAGGCGCGGAGCCGGCATCGCTTTCGACGTCCAGCGGATGTGCGGGCCACAGCGTGTCGGGCGTAAACGCGGCACTTGTGTCCTCCACGATGCGCGCGATTGTCTCGCGGACGCATTTTTCATCCCAATCGAAAGGTTGGAGGATTTCGTGACGGGCGGGCTCGAAAAGCATAGTCGATGGTTGGCAGAGGTTAGATTGGGATGATCGATAGTTTAAAGGAGTGCTGGATGCAGATTCTCTGCATTAGCGGGCCGCTTCCGCTCACCTCAGGCTTTTAAGAGACTCGGGAGAGCCAGCCATTTGCGCAACTGAAAAACAATAACGTTCGACTGACAGTAATGACTGACAATCCGCCGGATAGCCTGGTCCAACGAATGGCCGCTGCAAGAGACCAAGGCGACGTCCGAATGTCAGTGCAACATCGCGGATGGATGGCCGTAGTTGGCCGATCGGCGCCTCATGCGGTCTGCATACCTTCTCGCGGTCGCTCGTTCTACATTCCAGCGGACATTTGACTTGAGGCGCATCTCCAGCTGAGACAAGCATCGGCGCTTTCTTGGGCTGCGCTCCTCTCTACTCTTTCGAATTTGAGGGGATAGGCAAGGCAGTTGCTGGGGGGTTCCCAACGACTAGCGGGCTCGAATCTTCGATCTGTAACGAACTGAATGCGGTCGACACAGCGTCTTCAGTTTGAGCGTTCCAAGGAACGACTGCTATCAATAGAAAGTAAGCGACTCGGCCCGACCGTTTCCCCGTTCGCGCGCGCGTGAGGCATGGTGGTGATGGTTGTGTCGGAGTCAGTGTAGATCAAGTGAGATCGTGTCCACGATCGGCGATCGTGGGCA
>NZ_JBQEPU010000040.1:0-53843 GCF_052045835.1 Paraburkholderia sp. 22099
GCCCACGATCGCCGATCGTGGACACGATCTCACTTGATCTACACTGACTCCGACACAACCATCACCACCATGCCTCACGCGCGCGCGAACGGGGAAACGGTCGGGCCGAGTCGCTTACCCTGATCAGGCAACGTCGCCGGTCAATGAGGCGGGAGCGCTGCAGGTATGGGACGCCCTGCTGAATAGCCTCCGGCCGCGACCGGGTGCAGTGTAGGAGCGTACGATGCGACGTTACGACATTGTGAAAGGCGACAAAACGACGGTGGGTGGCATTGTGCAGGGTGGTGACGGTAACGACCTGCTCGGCGGGCGCGAGCAAGCCTACGAAACCGATCCCGTCCTGTGTCCGGTCTGCAAGACTGTTGGGTTGATCAAGTGCGAGGGCGCGCGCATTTCCACGACAGGACCAGACGGCCGGCAGGCAGCATTGAGCGATGATCTGTGTGCCTGTCTTTGCACACCGCATCCGCGTCTCGTGCCGTCGCAAACGACGTCTTACGTTGACGTGCAGACGCCGCTGCACGGCTGACGCAGCGAACCGATAACGAATACCAAGGAGGGTGACGTGATGATGAAGCGCATATTCAGTCTGATGCTGCTGCTGGCGATCGTGGCAACCATGACGGGTTGTGCATCGCTGAAATGCATTCCGACGTGTTGACGTTCTGAGGCGTGCATGTGTTCTTGCCCATGGGCGACAGGCAAGAGCCCGCTCTCATTTGAATAGACAGTCCCGTGTCGCGAAAGCGCGGATCGAGCCTCGTATAACAATCGAGCGTATCGGTTTATTCCATCGCGGCACCTCGATTGCCAGGCTGCCGCATGATCAACCGAATGTGAAGCTGAACACCTTCACGCCTGGATCGAGGAATTCGATCTGGAACGTGCGGTCATTCACCGGACCCGGCTGACGCACGAGCTGATACAGACGCGCGCTCGTCACCACACCCATACCGTCGCTGGCCACATCGGCACCGTGCGCCGCGCCGGGCGCCGCTCCGTCGACGGTGATACGGAAGCGCACGGGCTTGCCATCCGCGGTCGGCGCCAGCACCAGGTGCAGGTCGCGCGCATGGAAGCGATAAGCGATGCGCCCTTGCCGCGCGGTCGGCACGGCGGACTCCGCGCCGATGTTCCACTCGCCCGCCAGCCCCCAGTTGTTGAGCGGCAGTTGCGCGGGCAGCGTATAGGCGAACGCGGCATCGCGCTTCACGCGCTGTGGCGATGCGAAGCCCTGCGCCTCCCGGTAACCCACGTAGGTCTCGCCCGAGCCGACATCCGCCGGGTCCGCGGCGGCTTGCGCGCCGGTTGCCTGCACCGGCTGCCGGGCGGCGGCGGGCAGCGAACCGCCGTGGTCGGCCAGCAGTTGCCGGATGGCCTGTTCCGCTTCGTCATAGCCGCCTTCGCCGAAGTGGTGATAGCGGATGCGGCCCTGCGCATCGACGATATAAAACGCCGGCCAGTACTGGTTGCCGAACGCCTGCCAGATGCGGTAGCCGTTATCGATCGCCACCGGGTAGTGGATGTTCAGGTCGCCCAGCGCGCGTTCGACGTTGCCCGCGTCGTGCTCGAAGCCGAACTCCGGCGTGTGCACGCCGATCACGACGAGGCCGTCGTCGTGATAGCGCTGCGCCCATGTCTTCAGATACGGCAAGGTCCGCAAACAGTTGATGCACGAGTAGGTCCAGAAGTTGACCACGACAACCTTGCCGCGCAACGCGTCGCTCGAAAGCGGCGCGCTGTTCAGCCATGAGGTCGCGCCGTCGAGCGAGGGCAGGCGGCCCTGCACGGGCAGAGCGGCAGGCGTCGAGGCACCGGACACGTTCGACACGTTCGACGTACTCGACACGCGCACGATGCGGTCCGCTTGCGCGGCTGCGGGCACCGGCTTCTTCGTTGCGAGCAGATTGACCAGCCTGCTCTCGATAGCGTTGGTCGGAGCCGACGGAACGTACGCGAGAATCCGCGTGTCGATGCCCAGCGCGATCGCTCCCACGGTGAGCAGCACCAGTGCGCCCATTGCACGGCGCAATCCCTCGCCCAGGCCGAAAGAACGCTTGAGCAGATCCAGCGAGCGCTTGCCCAGCCCGGACACGACCGCCAGCGAGCACGCTGCGCCGCCGGCGTAGGCGGCGAGCGCCGCCCCGGTTTGCCAGCTCGCGCCATGCAGCGCGGCGCCGGTCAGGATCAGGCCGAGAATGGGTCCCGCGCACGGTGCCCACAGCAGGCCAGTCGCCGCGCCGAGCAACACCGCCGAGCCGATCCGGCGCGTCGCGCCCTGGCCTTGCGAACTCGCGACGAAGCGGTCGGCGAGACCGGAAAGCGGGCGCGACAGGCGCGACGCAATCTCCGGGAACAGCAGCGCCGCGCCGAATACCGCGAAAAGTGCGAGCGATATCCAGCGCCCGTACTCGCTCAGTTGCGCCGCGCCGCTCAGACCGGCCGTGCCGAGCCCGGTCACCAGCGCAAAGGTGCCCGCGAGGCCGACAAGAAGAGGCAGGCGGTCCGTCACGAACGGCTGGTCGGAGCGTGCGAACACGAACGGCACGACGGGCAGAATGCAGGGGCTCAGGATAGTGAACACGCCCGCGAGGAATGCGATGACGATGAGTAACATGAGATCGGTATCCAGACAGTAGGCAATTGGACGGACCGGCATCGAACGCCGCGTGAAACGGCGTAACGGGCCATGAGCCGTATTCCACCGCTCTCATGTATCGGGAGGATTTCAGCAAACGGGCAACGCGCAACGCAATGTATCGATTGCGGCCCGCGACACATGGCGATACAAAGCGCCGCCATCCGGCCGCGGGCCGCCGTCCTCGTTGTATCCGAACGTATCTGGCCGCGCTGGCGACACGAAGAATTTCACACCGGCCCGCGGCGGACACAAGCCAGATACTTCCATGCGCTCCAATACGCTCAGGTACTGACTCATTGGAGATTCTTCATGTTCGATCGTCTCAAGATGGCCGCCATCGTCGCGGGCGTGGCAGGCGCAGCCTTGCTTGCCGGCTTCGCCTATACCGGCGGCGCGACCGGCCAGACGTCCTCGCTGCAAACCGGAGCGTCCGCGCCGGCTTTCACGGGCATTGGCACCTGGATCAACAGTGCGCCGCTCGACCAGGCGCAATTGCGCGGCAAGGTCGTGCTCGTCGATTTCTGGACATTCGATTGCATCAATTGCGCGCACACGCTCCCGCACGTCAAGGACTGGTACGCCCGCTATCACGACAAGGGACTGGTGGTCGTCGGCGTGCATACGCCCGAATACTCGTTCGAGCGCGACACCGGCAATCTGAAGAATGCGGTGAAACGCTTCGGCATCGAGTACCCGGTCGCACAGGACAACCAGTACGCGACATGGGATGCGTACGGCAATCAATACTGGCCCGCGCTGTATCTGTTCGACCAGAACGGCAAACTGGTGTACAGCCATTTCGGCGAGGGCCGCTATGCGGAAACGGAAGGCAAGATCCGCGGCTTGCTCGGCCTCGACGGAAAACAAGGCTGATTTCGCCGCGGTATTGAATCGAACCGATGAAGGCGCACGAAGCGCCTCCGCCAGCGGCGCGAGGGGTGCGCGTCAGAACAGCTTGGTGATCGCCGGCACGCTTAGCACGGCGGCGTAGTAGCCCATGAACTGGACGCCGGTATTAAACGCAAACAGCCGGGCGAGCAATCCGCCAAAAAGGCCGACGGTGAGAATCACGGCAAGCCCGAGCAACTGTCCTTCCCAGAGACCGATCACCGCGATCAGGCCGGAAAACGTCGCGATTATCGCCTCATGACTCAGCTTGCGCGCGACGAAGGAAGCCGCGCGGTGCGCATGGTTCATGGCGAGCGGATAAGCGATCAATGCCGCCAGAAGAACCGACAGCAAGCCGAACACCAGGAACTGCCACGTCGACATCAGCGTATGCAGGTTGTCGATGTGTCCGGTTGCTTCATTCACAGTAAAGCGCGGAGGCGCATTGAAGAGCGGCGCGGCGGGCCCCGCCGCCACCGGGCTGAGCGGCAAGCCGAACGCGATGAGCGGAATCAGCGCCTCGGCAATATAAGTGGCTTCGGTCACGCCGTTCCGCACGGCGATGACGGTGGTCAGACGCTGGTACGCGTGCCGGATTCGCGCGCCGACGACTTCGCCCATGAGCACCGTCATTGCGACCGGGCTGAAAACAAACGTTGCACTCGACACTGCTGCCGTCGCCACGGTATAGGCAATCTGCTGCCGGTCGAGCACCTTGAGCGGATTGGGAAAGTACCCGCGCCAACCCTTGAGGTCCGGTGCCAGCGCGAATCTCGACATGCTGTCGCGACGCATGCGCCGCCTTTCCGCCGGCGAGAGTATCGAGAACAGGTCGGTAATCAAGGGACCAATGGCAATGCCGAGGAAATAGCTCACGCTCAGGTTGACCCCATGACTGCGCGTCAGCGCCTGAAGCCCGACGATCAGCAAGACAAACGGAATCAGCAACAGCACCGAAGCCCATCGACCCATCGAACAATAGGCGATGGACACTGCCGCGAACAGGAACACCCACGGCGCGGCGCTCGCGATCACCCCGCCGAAGGGCGCGAGCATGACCGCGAACAGCACGGCGAAAGGCACCGCGACCAAGGCCGCCACGATCGCGCCGGATATCATCTTGCGCAAGGCGATATGCGGCACGCCCAGCGAGCGCAGCATCGCGGCTTGCTGCAGAAGCGGCGCAGCCATCGTGTCGCCCGGAATGCCCAGCAACGCGGTGGGAATGGCGTGCGTCATATGCTTGGCTATCGCGCCCGACATGAAAAATGTGAATACCCCGGCCGGCGGCACGCCGAGCAAGGCCACGAGCAAGGTCAGCGGCGCGATGGTCGTGGTTTCGTCAGTGCCTGAGACGAGGCCGATCGCGGCGAACACGACGGCGCCGATCAGTCCCATTGCGAGAGCCACGGGTAGCGCGTGAAGCAGCGAGTCCATCAGCGCTTCCCCTCGTGCCCGGCTACTCGGGAAGCCTCGTAGGCGGCAAACGGACCGTACAGCCCCAGCTCCCTCAATTCGGCCACGGCGCTGGCCGGAAGATCGGAGAGCGATCCGATGCCGCCGCATTCTTCACCGAGTTGATCGAGCACCCGCAGCCGGTCCGATTCGTCGACCGTGTGTTCGATCACAACGCGCTTTGGCGGGAAGAAAACAGCACTGAGCGCGCCCGCCGCCACGCATCCGCCGAGTCCGATCAGCATGGCATAGGCACGCACGATTGCCGGATCGCGCGCAGCCGAGGACAACACCGCTTGACCGGCCTCGAACGCCGCGACACTCAGGGCTACACCCAGTACCACGGACCACGCCAGATGCCGGAGGTCGACCGTGTCGCCCCATACTTCGGCGAGCACGAAAGCCGATGCGTCGGCGCGCGCGCGAATGCCGGAACCGTCTCTCGCGGCCGGCGTTGCACTGGCACTGGGTTGTTCCAATTGTCTCTCTCCTGATCGAAGTGTTTATTCAAAGCGTACGCATTCTTCGCGGAGACGGACAAACACTTCGCTACGTTGCTCTCCGGTTCCTGCTGAATACAACACCATCTGAAATCGTGATGGGTGACGAACGCGACCCATGCGTTGGCCGCGCCCGCTTGCCGGAGACCGCCCGTTGCGGACGCCGGCAAATCGAGCCCTCGAAAATGTCATGCATCGCGTGGACCGTTGAGTACTTCTTTTGCGAAGTCGGTGCGAAAGTCCATTGAAGTTATCATTTTCTGGACTAGCCAGTCAACATCCCCACCCGTCGCGCCCGCGCCCAAGGCGATATTGCGCGCATGCAATGTCATATGACCGCGTTGAATGCCCTCGGTCGCCAGTGCACGCAAGGCTCCCATGTTTTGGGCCAGGCCGACGGCGACCGCAATCTCCGCGAGTTCCTGCGCGGAGTCGACGTCCATTATCCTGAGCGCGAGACGCGCGAGCGGATGCGTCTTCGTTGCACCGCCAACCAGCCCGACCGCCATCGGCATCTCGATCGTCCCGACGAGATCGCCGTTCTCCGCTTTCTCCCATATCGTGAGCGATGAATAACGGCCGCTCCGGGCCGCATAGGCGTGAGCCCCCGCTTCCACCGCGCGCCAGTCGTTCCCGGTCGCGACGATCACCGGATCGATGCCGTTCATGATGCCTTTGTTATGCGTCGCCGCGCGATAGGGATCGATGGCGGCCAGCAGATACGCTTCGATCACGCCGTCGATGACTTCTTCGCCTGAATACTCTTTCGTGGCGAGCGTGTCCGGCGAATACCGCACATAGGCGCGCGCGAGTCGCAAGTCGGCGAGATTGGAGAGAATGCGCAAGCGCACCTTGCCACCGGTGATGATCTCGACGCGCTCGGCGACCGACTCCGCCATCGTGTTGACCGTGTTGGCGCCCATCGCATCGCGCACGTCGACAATCAGATGCGCGACGATCATCGGGCCTCGCGGCGTATCCGGAAAGACCTGTACCTCGATGTCGCGACAGCCGCCGCCCAAACCGAGCAGTACTTTGTCGCGACTATTCGCGAGGCCGATCAGTTCGTTCTTGCGTTGGAGAATCGCGAGTCGCGCGCCATGCGGGTCACTTATGCCGACCACCTGTACCTGTGCGCGCATCAGTGGTCCCGTACTCGAGGTATGGAAGCCGCCGCCCACTCGCGCGAGCTTCGCCATGAATGAAGCAGCGGCGACGATGGAAGGTTCCTCGACCACCATCGGCACGATCACGTCTTTTCCGTTGATCTGGAAATAGCCGGCTACCGCCATGGGCAACTGGAAAGTGCCGATGACGTTTTCGATCATTCCGTTGGCCGTTTCGAGCGAAAGCGCACCCGGCCCGGCCAATTGCGCGTGCTGCGAAGCGTCGAGACCGGCCGCCTTGCAGACCTGCACAAGACGTTCTTCGGGACTGAGTGAGCGGAAATTCGGAAGCGTCGAATCGATTGCCATTAATTGTCCTCCGGTGACGGTCGCTGAATTGATTCGCGCTTGCGACCATGAATTAAAGGATCAATAATAGGCAGACCGTACCCCTTTTAAAGGTACAGTTTGAGCTTACAGTTCCAGCGCCATACCCATAACACTTTCTATTTCTCGCGGAGCGACGATGAGCCTGCGCGCCAATGTCAGCCTATCCGGTTCCATCGCAGACAATCTCGCCAAACAGATTGAAGAAGGCGTTATTCCCACCGGCGCCAAGCTACCCTCGATCAGGGAATATGCCGACGCATCGGGGTGCTCCAAGAACACCGTCATCAGCGCATTCGAAATGCTCACGGCACGGGGCTTGATAGAACCGCGTCGCGGCTCGGGCTTCTATGTCGCGCGGCGAGTGAAGGCCGCCACCGAGGCCGATGAAACAGGCGTGCTCGACCGGGCAATGGATACCGTCTGGTTAATGCGCGAACAACTGCAGGTCAAGCCCGAGGTGCTCAATCTTGGCGAAGGCTTCCCGCCTATCGAATGGCTGGAAGCGACCCGTCTCGATCAGTACCATCAACGGGTGGTACGCACCGGCGTCGCGTCGCTCTTTCGATACGGGAGCCGCTACGGCTATCTGCCGCTGCGCCAGTCGTTGCAACAGAAATTGTCGGGATACGAAATCGAGGCCCCGCCTTCGCAGATCGTCCTCACTCATGGCGCGAATCAGGCAATGGACCTCGTATTGCGCTACTTCGTGCGGCCTGGCGACGCGGTGCTGGTGGACGATCCCGGTTACTACCCGCTCTTCGGCAAACTGAAATTGAGCGGCGCCAACATCATCGGCGTGCCGCGCGAAGTCGACGGCCCCAACCTCGCCGAGCTCGAGCGCTGCATGATCGAATATCGGCCGAAGCTGTTCTTCACGCAATCGGTGGGACACAATCCCACGGCCACGGATACGAGCGCGGCAAAGGCATATCGCATTCTGCAACTCGCCGAAATGCACGACACCGTGATTGTGGAGAACGACGCGTTCGCCGATCTGAAACCGCGCGCATTGACGCGCATCGCCACACTCGACCAGTTACGCCGCACCATTTACATCGGCAGCTTTTCGAAGTCGGTCTCCGCCGCGTTGCGCGTCGGCTTTCTGGCATGCAATGCGGCACTCGCGAGCGATCTTGCCGACGTAAAAATGCTGATTCACGTGAGCAGTTCCGAATACAGCGAGCGAACCCTGGCCGCTATCGTCAGCGACGGTCATTTCCTGCGGCACACGAATCAGCTTCAGGAAAAGCTGCGGCGCGCGACAGCGAGCGCGAAGAATTCATTGAAGAAACTGGGCGCGGAGATCTTCAAGGAAAGCGAGCAAAGCATGTACTTGTGGGCGTCCTTGCCCGAATGGCCCGACTCGATGAAGCTCGCGAAGGCCATGCTCGAACGGGGCGTGATCCTCGCGCCCGGCGCCGTTTTTTCGCCGGCATCGGATCAGGTGTCGGCATATTGCAGATTCAACGTCAGCTATCTCGCCGACGAACGATTCGTCAACGCTCTGCGTGCGGTGGCGCCGTAAACCGCGCAACGCGATATCCGCAATTGCAGTTGCGGATATCGCGTATCGGTGACGCCGCTACCGCCGCGGCTACCGTTTAACCGCCGCCTTGCTCGCGCAACGTCAGTTTGCTGCTAACCGAGCTAACGCCCTGCACTTTCCTGGCGGCATCCACAGCCAGCCCGTCCTGATCCTCGCTTGAGATCTGACCGGCCAGCGTCACATGCCCGGTCTTTGCATTACCGAACACGGCGATCGTCGTGTCCTGCAGACCCGCGGTTTTGAAAATAGCCTTCTGGACCGTTTTGGAAAATGCGCGATTGGCCGCGCGAACCGACTTCCTGGTCGGCGTTGCCTGCGTGCCGGCCGCGACGGTGGTATCCGATGCGGCAGCCGCCGCGTCCGCCGCGAATGCCGGCGTGTACGCGAAAGCCGCGACAGCGATAGCAAGGCCGCTGCTCATGGCGAGTAGTCTGAGTTTCATGATTTCATGATCCTTTATTCGAGGTATGAGAAAAAGTCGTTCGAGTTCCAGTACACCATTGCCACCAGCAAATCATCCGGCCAGCTTCATTCAGCGTGAACCGGCGGATACGCAACCGATTCGCTCACTTCACGCCATTGCGCGTCTTCTTCCGCGCGGAATCTTGCCGCTTCGCTGGCAGCCGCGACAGCGTCGCTGCCCATCAGCAATCGCAACGGCGCCGTCGGCGAGCCGGCAATGTCGAGCAGCACCCGCGCAATCCGCGCGGGATCGCCGGGCTGATTTCCGTCGATGCGGCGCAGCCGTGCGGCAACCGGTTCGATGACCGGCTTGTACGCGTCGCTGATCGGCGCAATGCTCATCGACGAACCGGCCCACTGGGTTCGCATCGAACCCGGCTCGACGATCGTCACCTTGATGCCGAAATCGCGTACCTCTTTGGCCAGCACTTCGGAGAAACCTCCCACTGCCCATTTGGCTGCCTGATAGGCGGCGAGTCCGGGACCCGCCACTCGTCCGCCGACCGAGGAGATCTGCATGATGTGGCCGGCTCGTTGCTTGCGCATGATCGGCAGCGCCGCGCGGCTGACATTGCACACGCCGAAGAAGTTGACCTCCATCTGGTCGCGCAGCGCCTTGTCGCTGACATCTTCTATCGACGCAAGATCGGCGTAGCCCGCGTTGTTCACCAGCACGTCGAGGCGGCCGAAGTGCTCCACGGCGACATTAAGAGCACCGCGCGCCGCGGCGGGATCGGTGACATCCAATGGAATCACGCGAACCCGATCGCCATATGTGTCCACCAGACTATTCAGACGCGCCACGTCCCGCGCTGTTGCCACCAGCGTATGACCGCTAGCGAGTACGGCCTCGGCAAGCTGACGACCCAAACCGCCTGAGCAGCCGGTGATGAACCAGGTTTTGCTGCCACTCATGTTTAAGCTCCCTTATTTGTTCCGATCGATATTGCTGAGAATGCGCGGAGCCGTTGTCGATCTGGCTAAACCGACGCCCTATAGCCATTAGAAGTAGGTCATGTATCTCGTGTATGTCCACGGCGTATCGAAACGTATCGCGTGACAAAGCAGGATAAAAAGAATTGAAGCGAGCGCACTCAGGCGGCGACTAGCGGCAAGGTGAGCCGCGCTTCGAGACCTCCCGTGCGCCGGTTTTCCAGTTGAAGCTCGCCGCGCATCGCCAGCGTCAGACGCCGTGCGATAGCCAGCCCCAATCCCGAACCCGGCGCACGCGCGGCGGTCTCCGGCGACCTGTACCACGGCGCGAACACCGCATCCATCTGCGCGGGGACGATACCGGGTCCCGAGTCCACCACGGCCAGCACCAGCCGGCGCGCTTCGACCCGGACGCACAGGCGCGCGTCGCCGCCGTAACGCAGCGCGTTGTCGATCAGATTCATGAGCACACGGCGCAACGCATGCGGGCAGGTGACGACCGGACGCCCCACGCGTCCCTCCAGCGCAACCGTGCGGCCCGCGTCCTGGTAGTCGCCGATCAATGCGCCCAGCAGATCGTCCGCGTCGACGCGCTGGGTCTTTTCTCCAGCGCTGCACTGCATCCGCGCACAGGAGAGGCTGGCCTCGACCAGTTCGGCCAACTCCGCGAGATCGCGTTGCAAGGCTTCCCGCGCCGCCGGGTCGTCGAGCAGTTCGCAGCGCATGCCCATCCGTGTCAGCGGTGTGCGCTGATCGTGCGCATAGGCGGCGAGCACCTGAAGCAATTCCGCCTGTCGCCCCGCGCGATGACGTGCGGAGCGGTTGATCGCGCGAGCCAGATCCGCAACGGCCCGCGGACCGTGTTCGGATAGCGCCGCCCCTGTACCCTCGCCATCTTCCGCCTCGATTGCGGCGGTGAGCTGCTTCAGACAGTCCAGAAGCTCGAACACCTTCAGGCTCGCCAGGGTGGCAACGCTCATTGCGAGAACAGTCATCACGATGAGCGGCAGGGCAATGCTCGCCCGCACCGGCCACGCGGACACTTCCTCCAGACGCACGCAATAGACGCCCATGCCGGCCACCAACAGTACCGCGCACACGCCCCATACCCGCACCGGCAGACTTCGCGGAAGGCGGGCCGAACTGGCGCGATCCCGCTCGAATGATTCCAACAGCGCGTCACATGGATGGGTCGGATACGCGATCATCTTCGTTCTCCTGGTGCTCTCGTTCTGCCGGAAGTGGATGCGCGAATAATAGGTGGTTTGTACCCTTTTGAAAGGTACAGTTAGCGACTACAGACAGCCAACTGTACCTGTGACAGTTCACGGCTTGGCCATGCAGCGCAGGTAAACCTTGGATTCCGGGGCATGCCGTTCGCATTGGCCGCGGACAGTTCCAGTGCGCAGTCCGTTATTCGGTGCTGGTGCGGACGCGGTACGGCTGCGCTGTCGGCAACGATGCCGCCCGATGCTCGCTCGGCGGTTCGCCACCGTCGCCGCCTGTTCGCCGCCTCTTCGTTGCTTGCGGAATGCCGGCCATCACAATGGGCGCGTCATAGGCTCATGCGTCGCGGATATCTCTGCTTTCGAGCGGCAGCATCGGTGAGCCGCCGCCCGACGAAAGGATGCATATGGTTCAGCCGATTCGATCACCGCAACGACCTCACGAAGTGCCGGAGCAAGAAACCGCGACGAGCGGAGCACAACCCGGCGCACGGCAGCCTACGCCACGGGGACGCGGCTTGCGCGCCGGCGCGAACCCGCTCATCGCCGGCTTGCCGGCGCGTGCGCCGGCGGCTGAAGGCGCGTCGTCATCGTCCTCGATCGACGCGACGCCCCTCGCGCAGCAAGCGCCGGAGCCTGCGAGCCGTGCGACCGTGCTCGCGGCGAGGCAACGCGATGTCGACGCGGTGCTGGCACTCGCCAACGAAATCCGCGAAGCCGAGGCTCAATTGCTCGCTTTGAAGGCGCCGCCTCAGGCCGATGCGGCCGATGCGCCCGATGCGCCAGAGATGTCGCAAGCCGACGTGCAGCAGGCCATCACGCGGCTCGAAGCCCGCCGCGACATTGCGCGGCGCACGGTCGACACGCTCGGCAAACAGTGCGAACACGCGCGTGCGGCCGTCGAAAAACTGAACGCGTCACTCGAGGAAAAGTCGAGCCGCCTCGAACAATTGCATGAAGCCCGTACCGCCGACGCGCCCACCGCACCTCGTCCGTCGCCAGTCGCCACGAGCCGCGCCGATCTGCGCGACGCGCACGAGCAACGTATCGCCGCATTGGGACAACAGGCCCAACTGCTAAAGAGCAGCCGCGGCAAGGCGGCGCATGAAGTGCAAGCCGTCGCGAGCCGCGACGCGCTGCGCGCATTGGCGGACGTCGGCGCCTTCGAAATGATCGATACCGTGAGTCCCGAACTTGCGGGCAAGGTCACCGAATGGCTGCACGCCCTGCAGCCCGCGCAAGGCCGACGGTCGCGCCGTCCGGTGGATCTCGAGCGCCAGTTCGAGGAGTCTTTCGCCACCGCGCTCGATCGCATCGCGCAAAGCGGTGCTGCGCAACCGCAAGTCGACGCGGAACAAGCGTTGCAGGCGTTCATGGCACTCGTGTTGCATCCGCGGCTCAAGCCGTTGTATCCCGTCGTCGAGGCTTTGCTGGTGGAGGACTTCGCCCGTTGCTTGCGTGTAGCGACGGTTGCGCGGCGGCAAGGCAAGACCATGGACTACATGAATGGGTTTCGCCGCTGGCTGGGCGTGACACCCGCGCAAATCGCGACACGCGAGGTACTTCGCTCGTTCAGGAACGCGCAGCAGAACCTCCAGGCCGCGGTGCAACGTCAATCGCCCGGCGTGACGTTCGGTGAGTTGCGCCTGATCGGTCCGGACATCGCGCTCGCAGCGGAGCAGGTCGAGAGAGTGACCGCCGCGCTCACCGCGAATCGCCCGGCGTTTCAGGCCATGATCGAGGCGGTGGAGAAACGCTTCGCCGGGATCATCGACATCGACGACATTGAAGCGCTGGGTCAGCGCGTGGCGCCCCGGCTCGACGCCTACTACAAAGACAAGATCAACGAAGTGAACGCCGAGCGCAACAGGCTCACGCGCGAAGGCGCGCCGAAGCCGAAGACAGATGAGCTCGATACGGTTGGAGCAGGTCCAAGCCGTGTCGATATCGATCAGTTGGAAATCCGCATCGGGCGTCTGCAAGGCGAAATACTTCAATACGCGGAGCAGCACAAGAAAGAGTTCGAGCATTACGCAAAGCTCAGCGCACGCCATATGACCGTATCCGATGAAGTGGAGGATATCGGTCAGCAACTGTCGGCTCACCACCAGACACTGAAGCATCTGCGCGAAGGAAGCAAGACACAAATACGCGAGCGCGCTGCCCGGAGCAATCAGAGCGAACAGCTCGAAAACCGCATCGGTCGGCTCTGGGACAAAGCCACACGCGAGCCGGCGCTATTGCAGGTGATCTCACGCGGCGCGCTTGAACGCGTGGTCAAGGTGCACGTCGGGCAGACAACCGAACAGATGCACACGCGGATGAACAAGGTGATGCGCACGGGCACCTTCGTTTCACGCGCCGGGGTCCTGCGCGTCATTGCCGAAGTCGCGCGTCACGAGATCGAACAGCCCCGCTCGGCGCTGCTTGCGCAAGACCGTGCAGCATTCGAGCAGATTGCGCAAGGCTATCCGGGCGGGCGCATCGACGCGCTCTGCCATCACGGCCGAACCATCGGCCACGGCGTGCGCAACAGCACGCGCGGCGTCGAGGAATCGCGCACCGGCACGAGCCAGTACGCACTCGAATGGGTGCGCGGCCAAGGCGCGCGTATCAGCCATTTGCATCCGTGGATATCGCCGTACTGACGTGCGCCGTTGTTTTGCGGCGACGCCGCGCGGATAAACATTGCGTGTGTCCGCGCGGCTCTGATTTTTACTTATGCTCCAAGGTCGATCTTGCCCGCACCCGACTGAGCCAACACGATTGCCGCAACGTCGTTCGTGGGATCGAGATGCGCGATCGATCCTGCTCCCGGGCCGCTTCCAGTCGGCGAAGACGACAGATCGACGGACCGGCCGTTCACCAGCGAACCCGAATCGGTCAGATGGCCCGAGGCGCCAAAGCGCTTCACGAGATTTTCCTCATTGACGCCGTTCGTTTCGAACGCATTGTTCTGCGACGTGATCTTCGACTCGACACCGACGCCCAGGTTGTACTGGAAGCGATTCGCTTGCGATGAGCTGTCCTGGTAGAGATTGTTGGCGACCTCGACGTTGCCGAAGCGCACGCGGGGGTCGCGCTGCGATACGCCGGCGAACAGGTTGTGATCGATGGTGACGTTGAGTTTGCCGCGGTCGCTCGTCATGCCGTCGCTCGATCCGATCAGGATTGATTTGTTATGGCTCTGGAACTGGTTGTAGGAGACCGTTGCATAGTTCGCGCCGTCCGTAAAATCCAGTTGATCTCCGCTGATGGCGCCCGATGGCGTCGCGCCGTCCTTGAACGTGTTGTGGTCGACCCACAGGTTCTGCGTGCCCTTCGCCTCGATGCTGTAGACGCGCCCATGCGGATTGCCTTCAGCGTCCTTGCCGGGGAAGAAATCGAATGGCGAGGTCATCGCCAGATTGCGCACGATGATGTTGTGCTGATTGCTCAGATTGAATCCGCCGCCGCTGATGCCCGCGTTGGCGCCCAGGCCGATGATCGTGGTGTTGGAGCCCACGTTCAGCATGTCGTGCGCCAATTGTGCTTTCTCGTTCGCGAAATCGCCTTTAGCCAATTCCTTGCCGTTGCTGTCGACGTTCAGATCGATGTTGCCTTTGATCTGGATGATCTTGGGAGTGGCGTTGGAGCCGTTCGTCGCATTGTTTCCACCGAGCGCGGCAAGCAGTTGCTCACGCGTCGACACCGTGTACACGTGCGCTGCATCGGCCTTCGACCCGCCCGTGACGCCACCATTCTGTGCGCCCCAGCCGTGCCCCGCCGCCAAGGTTTCGCGCGAATGATCGCCCGAGCTTGCCGCCGTGGAGGACGGCGTGGCTTGCGGCCCGGAAGCCACGTATTGCGGCGCGACGGTGCTGGTCGTGGGAGTGGCGGACACTCGCCGGTCGTTCGCGCCCGAGTTCTTGTTGCCGTGCGCGTTGTCGGTTGGAGAGGCTGACGATTTGCTCGAATGGGTGTTCGGATCATTCGCGGCGCCGTTATTCGCGGACGTCCGATTGCCGTTGTCGCCCGAGCTTGCGTCGTCCTGATTGGCATCGCGAGCATGTTTGTGTTCGTGGTGCGATGCGTGCGAATGATGCCCCTTGCTTCCGCCTCCATTGGATTCGCCCGACTGGGTGCCACCATTCTGATTCGATGCCAATTGCTGGAGAAGGCGCAAGATTTTCTGGAGGATCGCTTCGATTCCCTGGTTACCGGTGCCACCGGATCTCGAAGCACTGGAATGCCAGTTCTCCGATGTGGGGACGACCTTGGTCGGACTGATTTGCAGACTCATCATTCACCTCGTTAGGCAGCAGTTGGGATTCGGGACCCTTACTCTGCCTCGAGTGTCGGTAGCGTCGGGGTTCCGCCGGGGCTGAACGGACGCCCAGCCTTTTTTCGTCTGATGATGACAATGACGGACGGGTCTTTCCTTTTCTGCTCGCGCGACGAAGAGTTGGCGAAGGTAGCGAAACGCTACGCCGGCACCGCCGCGCGAAGCCTGATCAGAAGCGTGTCCGAACCCCCGTGGTCAACTCAAGCTGGTTCGACGCGCCGAACGTGCCGCCGACCGTATAGCCGCCATGCAGCCTCATATAGTCGCCGGCCAGGTACACTTCCGTGCGCCTGGACAGATGATAGAACGCGGACCAGTACAGCGTTTCCTTGTAACCGTTATGCAAGCCCGAACTCGGGTCGAAGGCGCCGATGTTCGCGTTCGGAATATCGCCATCGGCGTTGTACGCGGCGTTTTTCACGCGCATCTGCTGATAGCCGAGCTCGTAATCGAGCGGCCCCTTCGGCGACAGCTTGAGCGACGCGGTCCATGCGTTGTCCTGGCGCTGACCCAGCGCGGCCTGATTGCCGAGATAGCGGAAGTAGCCGGCATTGGCGCGCAGAATACCGAACGTGTAGTTGCCGCCCACCGAAAACGACTGGTTCGTTATGCCGGCACGGTTCACGTGACTGTAGAAGCCCGATACGTTGAACGGGCCGCCGTTGTAACCCAGCGCCGCCTGATAGTTGGAATTCGCGCCGAAGCTGGTCGAATTGCCGAACGCGTAACCGGCGCTCGCAAAAATGCCATTGCCGAAGAGCTTTTTCCACGCCACGCCGTTGTTATAGCGCGTGCCGGTCGCGCTGGCCGCGTAGAAAATCATCTGCTTGAAGTTGTTGGCGTTCGTCCAGCCGCCCTCTTCCGTCGTCAACTGCGCGCTGCCGTACGGGTCGCCATAGATCGCGGCTGCGTCGCGCGCGATGCTATTCTGGAAGCCTGCCGTAATCTTGCCGAGCGTGTCGTTTTCAATGCCGACCCATGCGTCGCGATCGAAAATCTGGCCGGGGTCTTCCATTTCGCCATTGGCCACGACGTATTCGCTTTCCAGACGGAAGACGATCCTGGTGCCGCCGCCGATATCCTCCGCGCCCTTGAGGCCCCAACGGCTGCCGCTGAACCACGGTTCGCCGCCGATCCCCATGCCGATGACATGATTGCCGTTCGCGTCCGCATGCGACTGGTAAGTCGGCACGCTCAGGTCCATCAGACCATAGAGCTGGACGCTCGATTGAGCGTACGCGCCGCTCGCCCCGAATACGGTGGCCGCGACAGCCAGCGTGAAGTATGTTTTCCTCAAGTCCGTCTCCTCGAATTGCTGCGTTGAAAGCCTGCTCTTTTTATTCAGGCCTCTGCGTGTGGCCGCTCGGCTGACAGCCGGCTCGGCATCGCAGTGCGCAATCCTAAATAGGCCAACCCTTCACCCGCCTTTCCCGCGCCTTTTGTATCGCTCGGTGATTTCACTGATAGACGTGACAAGGCTCTGGTTGCGTCGCAACGGCAGCATTAATTCCAATTACTAAATGAAAGAAACCGCGTCATGGAAATCCCGTACGAAAAGCGTTGCCATGCGAAAGCATCGAGAAGGGTTCGGCCTCATAGAATCGCGCCATGGACGCGAGGCATGCGATCTTCAGCGATCAAGGTCGAGAAATGAAACGAAGATTTGGATTGACGCTGAGCTTGCGCGCGCGATCGACTCGGGCGGCATGGCGCCATTGAGGACATCGCGATGAAACTATTGCTCGTGGAAGATAACGCCGAACTCGCACATTGGATCGTCAAACTGTTGCGTGCGGAGAACTTCGTGATGGACAGCGTGCCCGATGCCGAGCGAGCCGAGGCGATATTGGCCAACCAGAGCTACGACGTCGTGCTGCTCGACATGCGCTTACCCGCCATGAGCGGAAAGGACTTGCTCACCCGTTTGCGACGGCGCGGCGATAATGTCCCTGTACTGATGCTGACGGCGCATGGATCGATAGACGACAAGGTCGACTGCTTTGGAGCCGGTGCGGACGACTATGTCGTCAAGCCGTTCGATGCCCGCGAGCTCGTTGCGCGCATCAAGGCGCTGGTGCGAAGGCAGTGTTCCGAAAGACACGTGTCGCTCGTTTGCGGCGATTTGCACTATCAATTCAATAGCCGCGAATTCCGTCATAACGACGCACCGCTGCCATTACGCCGCCGGGAACATGCGATTCTCGAAACGCTGATGCTGAGACATGGGAAAACCGTATCCAAGGCGACGCTAATGGAGAACGTATTCAGTCTCGACGATGAGCCGAGCGTCGACGCAATCGACGTTTATATTCACCGCCTGCGCAAGCATCTGTCCGCTTCGACCGCGCAGATCATGACCTTGCGAGGATTGGGCTATATCTTGCGAACGCGCGATGCCTGATCAGCAGGCCACGGTCGCGGCCATCGGCGCATAAGTGCCGTAATAGACCGCGTGATCGGCGTCCGGGGTATAGAAGACCCGGCATGCCGCATTGGTCGAGACGGGCCTCACGCCGTCCTTTTTCATTTCGAAGTCGACGAAAAACTCGTCGTCCCAGACGCCCAGTTCGAGTGGCGTACGCGTCGTGTCCACAGGCTGCGCAAGCATCATCCTGAACGTATACACGAGTTTGCCGTCGTGCATCGCAACGCTGAAGCGTTGCGGCTCGCCAAGCGCAACCGGGCGTCCTTGCACATAGGCATGCGTGAAATAGCCAACGTTCTTGAGCGACTGGAATGCCGAAGCGCGCAGCGATTCGATGTCCTTCGCCGATAGCACGCCGTTCTTCGGATAGCGGGAGAGATCGATCGGCAGCAGCGCCTGGAAGCCGTTCGTAAACGTCCATTCCACGTCGATCGCGCTCACGGAACCGCGGTTCATCTGCAGGTTCAGCGCATACAGCACCCAGACGTGAGGATGCGCTTCTGCCTCGACCGGGCCCAGCATCATCGCCGACGCAGTCAAGATAGCCAGCACGATCGACGGTAGCAGTTTCCGCAAGATTTCCTCCGCTTAGAGGTCCGGGATTTTACCGGGGGTGCGCTGCAAGCGCTGCGGATTTTCAGGCGAGCGCAGCCAGTTGTAAGCCGGACAGCAACGCGAACACCTGCCATGCAGCGAACAGCGTAATGATCAGTGCGCCCGCGAGCGCGAAGCGCGTGCGGATCGTTTCCAGTACCTGCCTGCGAGCAAGGCTACGGCTCGACACCGCCCGGTTGATGCCGAGGCTTGCCAGGCCCACGGCCAATACCGTTAGCGAAACCCCTGCGGCCATGGCGAGCGCCGACAACACGCCCACCATGAAAATGCCGTTGGCGAGCGCTGCAATGAGTACAAAGATCGCGCCGACACAGGGCCGCACGCCCACCGCCAGTCCCGTCATGACAATCTGCCGCACGATCCAGACGTTGCCCGCGTTTTCGTTGACATTCGTCCAGGCTTGCGCGCGCCGGCTCGTCAGCGAACTTGCACCAAGGTAACGGCCATGCTGAAGGTTGTTATCGTCGCGCCTGTTGGCAAACAGGCCCGCGCGACGTTTGGGGATGAGCGTGATGCGCCGCTCGTCGCAGCAGTCGCGACGCGTGACGATTGACCAGACAGTGATAAGGCCGACGCAAAGCAGCGAGACATAGCTGACGAGATCCAGCGCCGCCGCTCGCGTCAGCACGCCGCCCACGCCCTCGCGCGCGAGCCACGCCGCACCGCCGACCAGACAAATCGCGGAGATCGCCTGCACGCAGGCGCTCCATACACTTAGCGCGATGGCATGCCCAACGCGAGCGCGATGCGACATCAGATACGCGCTCACGACTATCTTCCCATGCCCCGGTCCGAGCGCATGCAGGACGCCGTAGCCGAACGACAGCAGCATGAGGGTCCACGCGGCCAGCATGCTCGCGCCATTGCGCTGCTCGACGAGTTGTTCCTGAAGCTGGGCGTTCAGGCGGCCTTGCAGCGCGACACTTGCCGCAATCGCGCGTCGCACGGGCTCCGGCATCGCGACAGGCTGCTCAGCGCCTCTGTGCGACATCGGCGCCGGTACATTGGCGGCGCCCGGCGCCCCTGACGATGTCCTGCCAAATACATCGACCGTCTCGGCACTCGCGGTCTGCACGACCGTGATCATGAGGAACATGAGCGCGAACGCACCACGGCGAATACCGCGGCGCCCGTCAGGGATCAGCATGAAAGCCTCGTGGAAAGCGGAGAAATCGCGCCGCCGAATAGCGTGTGAACCTTGTCTTCGACCGGTTGCGCGGTGCAGTTCTTTTGCGCTGTCGCATCGAAGACGACGGGCGCCCCGTTTCTGGACGGCGCCTGAAAATCGACGAAGAAAGTTTCGTCCCACGTGCCGAGTTGCACCTGAGCGAGCTTCACGTCGACTGTCTCCGCGAGCGGCAACACAAACGTGTAAACAATCCGGCCGCCTTCGATAGAGACGGCGAAGTCGCGGACCTCGCCGAAACGCGCGGCCTTGCCGTCGATAAAGACATGCACGAAATAGTCGGCCCCCTTCAGCGAATCAAACGCCTGCTGCCTGAAGATACGGATGTACTTCGGTCCGAGCGGTCCCGATTTCGGCATATCTTTCAGATCGCCGACGATCGATACCGGAAACCCTTGCGAGAAGGTCCATTTCTCCTGCACGGCGTCCAGTGATGAGCCATTCATCCGCGCGACGCTCTCGTAAGTGATCCACACATGCGGGTGAGCGGCGAGCGGCGCCGCGGCAGCCGCGCAGCATGCAGCGGCAATCGCATGGATAAAAGGAAGCACTCGCTCACGCAGAGAGCGGGCAACACGGTTGCGCATGAACATCCGTCGGAACGTTATGTGTCGTCGAAGGGATGACGAAGTGATAGCGCGGCACTGTAGCAGCATTTTTCCACTGGCAGTGCACGCATAGGTAGGGAACCGCGATTTTGATTGCTACCTGGCGCGCCACGTAACAACTCGACCCCGCACATCAGTGTGAATGAAGTCACGCGTTTGATAGAAACCCACGCCACCCTGTTGCGAAAGGTAAGCCAGCCGCCCCATGTATTCGCTCGGCGCCGCCGGCGTGCTGAAGTCGCCTGCGCGAAAAACCATATTCCTGTCAGGCAGATGGAAGGATGCCCGCTTACCCTCGAAATAAGTATTCGTGGCCGGTGTCCGCAGGCCCGAATGGACGTCGAATCGCGCATGATGGCCATACGCGGCGAGCCAGGCCTGCATCCATGACCACTGCTGCAAAAGCCTCCAGTCCGGATTGCCGACCACGTTGGCTTTCACGTCCCGCATCAACCAGGAAACCGCGCGATATCCCTCGGCGGTCGAATAGTCGATCTGCCGTTCCTCGCTACCCCGCCTCAGCCAGAGAAGAGTCGGTACAGCATTCGTCGCATTAGCCGCATTGTCGGCTCGCGCATCGAAGGGCGCCAAAGCTGGCGCCGCGCAGGCCGCCAAGGCGATCTTCCTGACAAATTCCCGCCGCGAAATCACTTTATTCTGCTCGCCGATCTACTGATCGACGCCTCCGTGTTATTGAACAGGGTGTCGAGGCTTCCAACCGTATCGCGCGCAATGCGCTGTGCGAAACGGACGGGCGAATTTTGTGTGCTTGCCGCGAAGATTAGGCGTGTCGGTTTGCTTATGCAAAACAGCTCAGATCCGGCCGGCGCCCGCACTGCGACGCCGAGACCGGCTGCCAGGTTCTAACCTTGAACCCGATGCTTGCGAGCGTTACTGATCGACGTCGAGTCGTCCGTAAGCGCCGTTGCTGCCGCTATTGGGACCGGCGGCAAAAAACAGCGTATTGGTGGGTTGAGCGTTCAATCCGTTGCCGAAGGCGATGCCCCACAGACCCGCAATCGTGATCGGCGCCCCGTTCCTTTGCGTCAACGCGCCTGCTGCCGCACCGGTCTGCGGATCGAAGGCATGGAGCGTGCCGTCACCGAAATTGCCGACGATCAGCTTGTTGCTGAACGGCCCGAAGTTCGACGGCGCGATCGTGATGCCCCACGGTGCGTTCAGATCGCCACCCGTTGCGAAACGTTTCTGCAACGCGCCGCTCATGTCATATACATCGATCACGCCTTGACCCGCCGCGTGCACGGACCTCCTGGCGCTGCTGTCCTGCTTCGCGTATGCAACGAAGAGACTGTTGCCGATGGCCTGAATGCCGAACGGTGCGAAACCGGCGGGCAACGATGGGTCGACGAAGCGGCCGCTCGTCGTGAGCTTGTTGAACGCGCTGTCGAACACGTCGATCTTGTTGTTGTGAAAATCGGCAGCGTAGAGACGGCCGGCGCCGTTGTCGGCGCCGATCGCGAGACCGGTGTACTCGGCTGCGCCGGCCGCGTCGTCGTAGACGGTGACTGCCGACGTGAGATTGACTGTCGGAGACCACGCGGCGATCGTGCCCGCGAGCGTCGCGAAGACAAATGCGCTCGTTCCCGACACGCCGTTCTGGCTCACCGCGAAGTTGCTCGCCCCGCTGAACACGATTCCCGTCGGTCCTGCCGGGCCGTTCGTTCCCGCCGGGATCGAAACGACCAGTTGTTGCGGAACGCCGTTGCCGTCATACAGCGTGGACTTTTGCGAGCCCGCGTCGGCGACCCACACGAAGCCTTGCGGGTTGAACGCGATCCCCCAGCCGTCCTTGAGGTTCGCGTCGGTGTTCGAAGCGGGAACACCGCCGTCCGATACCACGACGCTCGACTTGTAGCCGACCGGTTGAACGGAATTGCCGTCGCCGCCGCAGCCGGCGAGGCTTGCAGCGAGTGCGGCGGATAGGGTCAATTTGAATAGCGTCGAACGCACGAGAGCCATGAGTTTTTCCTTTTTAATAAGTTGTCGCGTGCGTAAGTACCGCCCAACTTACTAAAAGTTACGTCAGCAAGGAAAAATGCTCGAACGCTGCCGCCGCCGATGGCACGTCACTCCGGCGGAATCTCGAGCGGCACGACAAACAGGCCCGGCATGTACGCCATATGGAAATAGCCGCAGCGTGCGTAAGCGGCGATGCGTTCGAGGCGCTCGGGCCGCTCGGGCAATTGGCAACGATAGGCCGCGGCTGTCACGTCGGAAGATGATTCAGACTTGGCAACCGTATAGGCCGCTCGCTTCGGCCAGTGCTTCGCGAGGCTTCGCACAGGATGTCGAAGCGCGCCCCAGATAAGCGTCGCTGAAAGTGCGGTCACGGCGGCCTCCGTCGATTCATTGCCATGCGAACGAATCTAGCCAGCCGGAAACGCGAGCGCAAACAAGCTTTTGTGGATTGTTATTCGGAGAACCTGTCGAACGCTAATCGCGCCGGATGCTTGACGACGCGGCAGGCTCCACCGCCCGGCGTGCGAGGCAGCCAGCGCATCGTGCGCGCCATGTTCCCTCGCGCTTCTATCCGCCGGAAGCGGTGACCGCGGCGCCCGCCGCTTCGGCCCGCTTGGTGGTGAAGTTCCAGCGCAGCGCCGTGGCCGTCTCGACCGGCGCCGGCAAGAGTCCCGCTCGATAAAAGGTGTCGGCGATCTTTTGTTGCTCACCGAAATTCCGCGTGTCCACCGCACGCACCGCATAACTGCGGCGTCCATTCGCACGCTCGATCGTCGCCGCGTCCAGGCCCCAGATGGGCGCGAGCAGCTTCGCGGCATCCTCGGGATGGCTGCGAACCCAGGCTCCCGCCGACGACAACTGTGCGAACACGGTGCTGATCACCTCGGGGTGTGCCGCGGCAAAGCTGCTGGACGCGAGGTAGTACCGCTGATACGACGCGAGCCCGTCGCCGTCCGCGAGAATGCGCACGTCCGGCGTTTTATCGACCGCCGCGACATACGGGTCCCAGGTGACCCACGCATCCACGCTGCCGCGCTCGAACGCGGCGCGTCCGTCGGCGGGCGTCAGATAGCTGATGCGCGCGTCAGCGGGTGCGAGACCCGCCTTGGCGAGCGCGGCGAGCAGCAGGTAGTGGCTGCCCGCGGCCTTGGTCACCGCGATGCGCCGGCCCTTGAGATCGGCAAGCGTATGCAGCGGCCCGTCACGCTTCACGATGATGGCCTGCGCGCCGGGCGACGGCGCTTCCTGCGCGACGTACACGAAGCTTGCGTGAGCGGCCTGAGCGAACACCGGGACCGTATCGGCCACGTCGGCGCTGAAGTCGACCGCGTCCGCGTTGAGCGCCTCGGTCAGCGGCAAGCCGCTCGCGAACTCGTTCCAGCTAATGCTCACGCCCAGCGGCGCGAGCGCCTGCTCCAGCGAGCCGCGCGCCTTGAGGATGGTGATGAGCGTCGAAGACTTCTGATAGCCGATCCGCAGCTTGACCGGCGTTGCGGCAGTGCCGGCGGTTTGCGCATGGGCGGCGCCCACGACGAGCAGCGAAATCAGCGCCGCTCGCGCGAGCAATCGAAAGATGGAAAATGTCACGGCTCGAAATTCCGCTCTGATGGGTACGATGAAGCTGCGATCGTAGCAATGCCGGGCCGCGCGGATAAGCGAGCGTTTCAACTATGCTTAGCAGGGGAACGCATAACGTCAAACAGCGGCATATGAAACATGCCGCTCGAAACGCGGCGCTACGCCAGCACGTTCGAGAACACCCGCTCCGCCAGATGATTCGAATCCGTTCCGCTGTTGAGCACGCCGACCGCCTTCAGATCGTCGGCATAGAGCGAGATTTCCTTCTTGAACGCATCGCCTACCGGATGATGGCGATCGGTGTGGCTCTTCAGCATGGCAGCCAATTGCCCGACATCGGCGGACGGCGTATAGGCCGAAAAGATCGCGGCTGCGTCGTCCGGATGATTGGCGGTCCACTCGGTGGCTTCGAGCAACGCCTGCGTCAACGACTGCGCGGTGGCGCGATCCTTGCGCACCAGCGAACCGCGCACGCCGAGCACGCAGCACGAGCGCGTTTGATATTCGCCGCACAGATTGTTCGACACCTCATGCAGATGATCGGATTCGCGGATCGTCCAGATGGTCGGATCGCCGTCCGCGATGGCCTGCACTTCGCCCTTCTTCAGCGCCTCGCCCAGCAGGTTCGCCGGATACTGACGCCAGTTCACGTCGCGCTCGGGATCGACGCCGAGCTTCTTCAACACGATCGCGAAGAAGTTCTTGGTCGGGCTCGCCATGTCGCTGACGCCGATCGTGCGGCCCTTCAAGCCCGCGAGATCCACGATGCCGGACGCGCGCGTCGCCAGCAAGCGCATACAGCCGCCATGAATCCCGGCCGTGAGTTTCACGTCGAAGCCCTGCTCCAGCGGCTTGATCCAGCGCAGCGCCATGCCGACGCCCGCGTCGGACTTGCCCGTCGCGATTGCCTCGAGCAACTGGTCGGTGGAACCCGAGAAGTTCACGAGTTCGACCTGCAAGCCGTGCCGCTCGAAAAAGCCCTGCTTCACCGCGACGGCCACCGGCGCGGTGCAGATCGCGCCGGCATTCCAGGAGAGCTTGAGCGGCTTGAGCGGAGCCCGCGGCGTTTGCGCCAGCGCAAGCGGGTTCGACAGGCTCAGCGACGCGCCGCCGAGCGCCGCCGCGCCCGCGCGCCAGGCCGTGTTGCGCAACCATGCGCGGCGAGCCGGACTGAGCGGAGATCGATCGTAGGGATTGTTCATGGTCGGGTTGTTCCTCTGGTCGTTTATCGATTGTGGTAGCCGTTCAAGTGTCGAGCCCGAGTTGCGCGAGCACCTCGCGGCGCAGCGCCACCAGTTTCGGATCGTCGCGATGGCGCGGATACGGCGCGTCGTTGCGCACTTCGGCAATCACACGCGCCGGCCGCTCGCTGAAGACGATCACGCGAGCGGCGAGCAGCAGCGCTTCTTCCACGTCGTGCGTCACCAGCAGCACGGAAAAACGAGCGTCCTGCCAGAGCCGCGCCAGTTCACCTTGCATGCGGATGCGCGTGAGAGAGTCGAGCTTGCCGAACGGCTCGTCCAGCACCAGCAGCGCCGGATCGTTGACGAGCGAGCGCGCCAGCGCGACCCGCTGCGCCATGCCGCCCGACAGTTGATGCGGAAACGCCTCGGCGAAATCGCTGAGACCGACCAGTTCGAGCGCGGCGTCGATGCGCCGTTGCGCCTGTTCTTCCTGCGCGCCGCCGCGCCATGCAAAGCGTGCGCGCTGCGCCTGCGGACCGATCCCCACGTTGCCGCGCACCGTGCGCCACGGGTACAACGTGGGGTCCTGGAACACCACCACGCGCGACGGATCGGGTCCCGTGATCGCCGCGCCGTCGGCCTGCACGCTGCCCTGGGTCGGCGTATCGAGTCCGGCCACGAGCCGCAGTAAGGTGGACTTGCCGCAGCCGCTCGGGCCGAGCAGCGCGGCGAACTCGCCCGGCTCCACGGTGAAGCTGACGTCGTGCAGCACCGGCAACGCCGCGCCGCGCAGGGCGAATTGATGACTGACGTGGCGCACGTCGATGCGCGCGCCGCCGGAGAGCGGAGCCGCGACAGCGGCGGACCGATTCAATGCTTCGGCTACGGCTACCATTTGAGCAATCCTTTTTGCCAGGCCAGCAAGCGGTCACGCAGACGGAACAGCAACGTGATCAGGCCGGAACACATCAGCGCCATCACCAGTAGCGCGGCATACATATTCGAATACGCGGCCCAGCCCTGGGCCCACTGCAAATACCAGCCGAGCCCGGCTTTCACGCCCATCATTTCCGCGACGATGAGCACCGAGAACGACGCGCCCAGCCCCATGAACAGACCGACGAACACCGATGGCAACGCGGCCGGAATCGCCACGCGCAGAATCAGAAAAGCGGGTCTCGCGCCGAGCGTGCGCGCGATGTCGTAATAAGCCGGATTCACCCCGGCCACGCCCGACCAGGTCAGCACCGCGACCGGGAACGCGGTCGCCAGCGCGATCAGGAACACGCTCGCGCTAAAGCTCGATGGAAAGAAGAAGAACGCCAGCGGCAGCCACGCGGTGGCCGGCAACGGTCCAATCAGACGCAGCACCGGATGCACCCAGTAACTCACCGCCTGCGACCAGCCGATGCTCACGCCCGTCACGAAGCCCGCGGCCGCGCCGAGCACGTAGCCGTAGGCGAGCAAACCGAACGAATGCACCACGCTCGTGCCGAGCCGCGGATAGTCCTCGGCATAGACGCCGATCAGCGCTTGCGGCGGCGCGAAGAACGGCCGCGGCAGCCATTCGAGTTGCGCCGTGACGGCTTCCCATGCGCTCACGCCGAGCGCCAGCGCGAGCAGCCACGGCATCGCGCGAAGCCATGCGCCGATGCGCGTGGGCGTGGCCGCCGTTGCGGAAGGACCGCGCCACCCCGCGATCGCGGTTGCCGCCGCGAATGCCGCGAGCAGCAGTTTGAGCGCGATGAATTCGTTCGTGTACGGCCAGTCGTCGAGACTCGGCCACCACTCGGTCAGCGCCGCGCTGGTCAACCAGGCTAATGTGGCGAGCCCAGCTATCAGGGTGGCGCGGATGACGTCGCGTGAAGCCGTATCGCCGGCCTCGCCTCGCGCCGCGATCGAATCGAACTGGGTGGACATGATGCTGCCGCCTCCTTGCCGGTTTGGCTGAAGCCTTGCATGGTAGCCACGCCGTTCCTGTGTGCAAAACGACGAATTCGACTATGCAAATCGGCAATCGCGCTTGCGCGTTTTTCGCGCTGCGCGAGCAGCAGGATTCGAACGTCCGCTGATTTTCTTATGTGCAATGATTGGTTGGATTCGAGCACCGGCGAACTTAACGTGAGAGCCGACGGCCTGTGAGCCGGCGGCATACGTCTCGTTGAGTGCTTCGGTCGGCACGCGCAGCCGTTATTACGCGACGTGCGTTTGCGATTGCCCGCCTGGATTTCCAGCAACCGGCCATGCACGCCGACATGTAGTCCAGGATTCAAGGCATGTTGGCGCGTGCAGCTCGGGCGGAGATCGACGGCCTGAAGCTGATTACCTACACCCCATTTCTACGACGCAAGTAGCCGCTCGAAGCGGGGTTTCCGCTTTACCGCACACCTGCAGGCCGTTCTAACGGAGCGCGGCTGAGCGATCACGGCTACCGACTTGCGACCGCGCTAGGGTTTCTTCGGCGCGCACAGGCGTGAAAGCGCTGCTGACTGACAGGCATCGAGAATTTCGTCCGCCAGAGGCGAGTCATCGGGACAGGCTCGTGAGAGCATGACCGCGCCCACGACCTGCGCAATCGCGTCGATTGCTCTCGCTCGCGCTTCGCGCCGAGCCGCCACCCTCCTGGCGCCATGTTCGTTTTCAAAACTCGCCAGCAGCCGTTCAATACCATCGGCAAAGGCTTGCTTGACCTGCTTCGGCTGACGCGCGGCGTCCGCGGATAACGCCGCCATCGTGCAGCCGGTGCCAACATCGTCACGGTGCTCTCGCGACAAATACTGCTTGATGAACGCGGCAATGTCGGCGCCCGCGGTTTTGGCCGCCGACTGCGAAAAACCACAGGCCGCGGCCTCCGCCATCAGGTCGGCCTTGGAGCCGAAGTGCTTATAGAAGCCGCCGTGGGTGAAGCCGGCGGCCGCCATCAAATCCGCCACGCCCACCCCGTCGTAGCCCCGCTCACGAAACAGCGTCGAAGCGGTCTCGACGATGTGCGCCCGGTTCGCCTGCGCCTGCGCTTTAGTGACCTTCATGTTCAGGGCCTCTCTCTTCGGCTAACGCCACGCTAAAGTCCTCACTATACATTGATGTCGCTCATCATCAAAGACGTTGACATTTTTGATTACGAGCATCATCATTAAGCGAATCGCATCGGAATGGCGATGCATTCGTTTATCGGCGCCGGAAGAACGACTCCGGCGCTCACGTGTGCGTGCATCCCGCGCCCCGGTTTCTCCAGACATCCACGCTATAGGCACGACATGACCCACAAGTCGCTCTTCGATTCCTGCACTCTCGGTGCGCTCACGCTGTCCAACCGTATCGTCATGGCCCCGTTGACGCGCAATCGTGCGGGCCAGGGGCTGGTGCCCACCGATCTGACCGCCACCTACTATGCCCAGCGCGCCTCGGCCGGCCTGATCATCACCGAGGCCACCCAAGTCTCCGCTCAGGCCCAGGGCTATCAGGACACCCCCGGCCTGTACACCCAGCAACAGATCGACGGCTGGCGCAAGGTCACCGATGCGGTCCACGCCCAGGGCGGCCGCATCTTCGTGCAGTTGTGGCATGTCGGCCGCATCTCGCACGTCGATCTGCAGCCGGATGGCGCCGCGCCGGTCGCGCCCTCGGCCATCCGCGCCGAGACCAAGACCTTCGTCAACAACGGCTTTGCCGATGTCTCCGAGCCGCGTGCGCTGCAACTGGACGAACTGCCAGGCATCGTGAACGACTTTCGCCAGGCCGCGGCCAACGCGATCGAGGCGGGCTTCGACGGCGTCGAGATTCACGGCGCCAACGGCTATCTGCTGGAGCAGTTCATCAAGGACGGGGCGAATCACCGCACCGACGCATACGGCGGTTCCATCGAGAACCGTGCGCGCCTTCTATTGGAAGTCACTGCCGCGGTCGTTCAGCAAATCGGCGCCGACCGCACGGGCGTGCGCATCTCGCCGGTGTCGCCAGCCAACGGCATCGCCTGCAGTGACCCGCAGCCACAGTACGACTACATCGTCGAGCAGCTCAGCGCGCTCGGCGTCGTCTACCTGCATGTCGTCGAGGGGGCCACCGGCGGCCCACGCGACGTGGCGCCGTTCGACTACGCCGCACTGCGCAGCCGCTTCAAGCAGACTTATCTCGCCAACAACGGCTACGACCTCGGCCTCGCCACCGCCAGCCTCAATGACGGCAAGGCCGATCTGTTCGCCTTTGGCCGCCCGTTCATCGGCAATCCGGATCTGGTGGGGCGCCTTAAAGCCGGCGCGCCGCTGGCGACGTTGAACCCGGCCACGCTCTACGGCGGCGGCGCCGAAGGCTATATCGACTACCCCACGCTGGCCGAAGCCAGCACTAGTTAATCAACCGGCACGGCCGCCCCGATTGCTGGGCGGCGACGGTCCACACCCAACCCACGGAACCGACAAGATGAACACCCTCCCCACTGTCCTCATTACCGGCGCCTCGTCCGGCATCGGCGCGATCTATGCGGAGCGCCTCGCGCGCCGCGGCCATCCTCTCGTTCTCGTCGCGCGCGACAAGGCGCGGCTGGATGCACTGGCAGCCCGCCTGCGCGACGAAACGAAAATCGAGGTCGAGGTGCTCCAGGCCGACCTGACGCAGCCGTCCGATCTGGCCGCGGTCGAATCCCGTCTGCGCGAAGACGCCGGTATCCGCGTCCTGATCAACAATGCCGGCCTCGCTCAGTCAGGCGGCTTCGTCGAGCAGACCGCCGACGCCATCGACCGTCTGGTGACCCTCAATATCACCGCCCTGACGCGGCTTGCGGCCGCCATCGCCCCGCGCCTCGCGCAGGCCGGCGAAGGCGCGATCGTCAACATCGGCTCGGTGGTCGGTCTCGCGCCGGAGTTCGGCATGTCGGTCTACGGCGCGACCAAGGCGTACGTGCTATTCCTGTCGCAGGGCATGAGCCTGGAACTGGCGCCCAAGGGCGTTTATGTTCAAGCCGTGTTGCCGGCGGCCACGCGCACCGAGATATGGGAGCGCGCCGGCATCGACATCAACACGCTGCCCGAAGTCATGGAAGTGGGTGAACTGGTCGACGCGGCGTTGGTCGGCTTCGACCGCCGCGAATTAGTCACGATACCGCCGCTTCACGTCGCCGAGCGTTGGGACGCGCTCGACTCCGCACGCCAGGTTTTGCTCTCCGACATCCGTCAGGGAGAGGCTGCGGAACGTTATCGGGCAACTCAGTGATGCTGTCCGCCGATAGGGCGATGAATCATCCCGGCCCCCGTTCGGTTCAGGTCACTGGCGCTCGCTGAACAAACCCCCGGCATCGAGCGGCATGCGTCAGCCAGCGTCGCTCGCACCGACGGCCGCGCCGGGAAGCACGACGATTTTCCCGCGCCTGCCGCGGTCGAATGTTGCCAGCACAGCGTCCCTTGCGTTTGCGAGAGCGAAAGTGATGGTCGCAGGTGGCCGAAGGTGGCCGCGGGCAACCATCGAGAACAGCGCGGTGCGTACACGCCGCGCCTGTTCCGGCCGGTTGGCCAGGAAGTACCGTATATCGACGCCATGCAGGGTCGCGTTCTTGAGAAGCGCCAGGTTGACCGGAAGCGACGGAATGGCGCCACCCGCAAATCCGATCACGAGATAGCGGCCGCCTTTGGCGAGGGAGCGGAATGCCGGCTCCAGCATGTTTGCGCCGACCGGGTCGAGCACGACGTCGACGCCTTCCGGCGCGACTCGCTTGAGCGCCTCCCGCCAATCCGGAAGGCTGTAGTCGATCGCGGCCACTGCACCTAGCTCGCATGCGGCTTCACGCTTGAACTCGCTCGACGCCGCCGCGATCACGCGCGCCCCGGCATGCACGGCAAGCTGAATGGCGGCGGACGACACCGCACCACCCGCGCCAAGCACGAGCAACGTATCGGCGGCCGTCAACCGTCCCTGATCGAACAACGCATAGTGTGCCGTCTGATAGTCCACCAGCATGGCTGCGGCAACGGGCATCGGCAGCTCGCCGGGGACAACGTCCACGTCGGCGGCGTCGACCACCACGTATTCCGCCAGGCCTCCGCCAAGCTGCCACGTGACGACGCGCTCACCGACAAGTTGCCCCGTCACGCCCGAACCGACGGCGTCGACCACGCCGGCAATTTCTCCGCCCGGCACGTAAGGCAGGCGCGGCTTGATCTGATAGCGGCCTTGCATCATCAGCCCGTCGACGAAACCAAGAGCCGTTGCTTCGATGCGAATCCGCAGTTGGCCGTGTTCGGGCTCTGGCAACGGCTCATCGACCAACGCATAGGAGCCGAGATCGAACGCTGTTCCTGAGAAGCTTTGCACGCTTTACCTCCCTCTCGAACATCATGACCAGCGCGCGCACCAATACGCCGCACCGATACGCGCGAATACGGCCGCACTCGACCGACCGTAGTCGCACTTTACAGCGCATGGCGCGCTCAGCGGACCCACCGCTTCATCCCGCCAGCCTCGTGATCGCTACCCGGCTGCCCGCTTGCTCGCGCAGACGAAACTTCTGGATCTTCCCGGTAGCGGTCTTGGGCAATTCCCCGAAAATCACGCGACGCGGGCATTTGAAATGCGCCAGTCGCTCCCTGCAGAACAAGATGACATCCTGCTCCGTGATGTGGGAGGCATCCGGCTTCAGTTCGATAAACGCACAAGGCGTCTCGCCCCATTTGTCATCCGGCTGCGCGACCACGGCCGCGTTCAGAACACCCGACATGCGATAAATGACCTCCTCCACCTCGACGGACGAAATGTTCTCTCCACCCGAGATAATGACGTCCTTGGAGCGGTCGGTGATCTGGATATAGCCATCGGAATGAACGACGGCAAGATCGCCGGTATGGAACCAACCGCCGGCGAAAGCTTTCGCCGTTGCGTCGGCATTCTTGAAGTATCCCATCATCACCGTATTCCCCCGGACCAGAACTTCACCGCAAGACTTGCTATCGGCGGGCACCGGCTCAAGCGTCGCGAGATCGGCGACCGACATTTTCTCGAACGCCGCCGCGCGTACCCCTTGCCGCGCTTTCAGTCTCCCTTGTTGCTCCGGCGACAACGTATCCCACTCGTCGTGCCAGGCGCAGCTGATGGGCGTGCCGGAGATCTCGGTAATTCCAAAGACATGGTCGACGTCGAATCCCATCGCGCCCACGGCCTCCAGAACCGCTGCCGGCGCCGGCGAGCCGGCGGTAAGGACGCGCACCCGACGCGGCAGCGGCTGCCGTTCCGATTGAGGCATGCTCGCGATGCCCGACAGCACAATCGGCGCCGCACAAAAATGATCGACCCCGTGCTCGGCGACGGCGGAGAGAATATTCGCGGCATTCACCTTGCGCAAACAGACGTGCGTTCCCGCCGCCGCAGTAATCGCCCATGTGAAGCACCAGCCGTTCGCGTGAAACATGGGAAGCGTCCACAGGTAAATCGGCGCACGCGGGAGCGGCCAGTTCGTCATCTGCAACAGGCTCATCAGATAGGTGCCGCGGTGGCTCGGAACGACGCCCTTCGGATCGCCGGTCGTACCCGAGGTGTAGTTCAATGCGATGGGCGTCCACTCGTCGAGCGGGCGGCGGCCCGCAAATGCCGGATCACCGCTCGCCAGCAGCGACTCATAATCAGTTTCCCCGATGGCGGGGCCGTCAGGCGCTTCGTGATCGTTGATGTCGATCACACGCGGCGGATTGGGAACCGACTGCAATGCCTTCTCGACCAGCGGAGCCAGTTCGCGGTCCACCAGCAGGAGCTTGCATTCTCCGTGGCGCAGAATGAATGCAACACCGTCGACATCGAGGCGGCAATTGATGGCATTGAGCACAGCCCCCGAGAGAGGCACGCCGAAGTGCGCCTCAAGCATGGCCGGCGTGTTCGGCGCGATGATCGACACGGTATCGCCCGGTTCGATCCCCAACTGAACGAGCGCCGACGCGAGGCGATAGCAACGCTCGCGGGTTCTCGCCCACGTCTGCCGGAAGCCGCCATGAACGATCGCGGTTCGATCCGGATAGACGTCGGCGGTTCGATCGAGGAAGGTCAGTGGCGTCAATGGAACGTGGTTTGCCGCGTTCTTCTCGAGTCCTCGAGAATAGGCCGTTGCACTCATGACTTTGTCTCCATTCATTCTTGGTAGAAAGTAGTGAAATCGCCGACCGGACTGCGCTCCGTGACGAGAGAGTTCTCGATGCAGTTGTGATCCGCATAACCCAGGCTCATTCCGCACACCAACATGTGGTTGTCGGGAATGGAGAGTTCGTTGGCGATGACACGGTGGAACTTGTTGAAAGCCGCCTGCGGGCAGGTGTCGAGGCCTCGCGCGCGGGCCGCAATCATGACGCTTTGCAGGAACATGCCGGTGTCCAGCAGACTGCCTTCACGCATGACCCGGTCGACCGTGAAGAACAGGCCGACGGGTGCATCGAAGAAGCGGTAGTTGCGGCCGTGCTGCACATGCATCCGCTCCTTGTCGCCCTTCTCGATGCCCAGCAGGCCATACAGGTTCCAACCGACCGCACGCCGGCGATCCACATACGGTGCGATCCATTCGCGCGGGTAGTAATCGTAGGGCTCGTCCAGGTCGGAACTGCGGGCAGGATCGTCATTGATCTCATTGATGGCGGCAGACAGGCGCGACTTCATCGCGCCTGTCACGACATGCACATGCCAGGGCTGGATGTTCACGCCGGTTGCGCTGAAACGGGCAACGTCGAGGATGGACTCGATTTGCCCACGAGAAACCGGTGTGGACAGGAAAGCACGGACGCTGCGCCGCGTGACGAGTGCCCAATCGACGGCCCGGTTCACGTCGGCAAGCGAGCTCAAGGGAGAAGGAGATAGACGGTCCATTTCGATGCCGGCATTGAAAGTTGATCTGCACTGAGCCATGTCGTGTTTGTCGAGGGTAGAGCCCATACGAGCCGCGTTGTTCGCACGCATCCCGGCCATGAAGCGGCATAGGACGGAAACGTCAGCGCCCCGCGCTACCCTGAACCGCGACAACAGGCACGGTGTTCGAGCGATGCGAGTCGGCACGTGTCTGGTTGATCAGCGTCACCGCCGCCGCACCGATGAGGCCAGCCACGCCGATTGCCATGAAATTCTGTTCGAGCGGCAGCTTCAAGGAGACGAGCCAACCAATGAGCACCGGAGCCACGATGGCGCCGACCCGGCCCACGCCGGAAGCAAAGCCGACACCGGTAGAGCGGATCGCATGAGGATAGAAGTCGCCCGCATAAGCATAGGCCAGCAATTGCGTACCGAGCGTCGATGCGCCGACAACGAACACAACGGCAAACAACGACACGGTCGACTTCGTGTAGCCCATCAGTGACAGCGCAACCGCCCCGACGATGTAAAACGCAATCAGCACCCGCTTGATGTTGACCTTGTCGCTGAGCCAACCGCCGAAGATCGCACCGGCAATCGCGCCGACGTTGAAGACGATCACGAAGTTCAATGCCGAACCCAGGCTATATCCCGCCATGGCCATCAGTTTGGTCAACCACGAACTGAGCGCGTAGACCATGAAGAGGCCCGTCATGAACGCGACCCAGATCATCGTGGTACTGAAGCCGCGGCCATCCTGGAAGAGCCGTCGCACCGAAGCGTCCTTGCTTTTGTCCGACGAAGACCCTGCAAACTGCTCCTGACCGCTCAACGGATAGTCGGGCACCAACCGCTTCATCACCGCACGCAGTTCGTCGCGCCGGCCGCTTTTGACCAGGAAGGTCATCGAGTGCGGCATCGTTTTGATGATGAACGGGATCAGCAGCACAGGCAGGCCCGCGGCAAAAAAGACGGATTGCCAGCCATAGCTGCCGATAAGCTGCTTTGCAGTCAGCGCCACCAGAATCCCGCCAATGGAATATCCCGCGAACACCAGCGTCACCAAGCGCGTACGCAGCGCGTTAGGCGAGAACTCCGCCATCTGCGCGGTGACGATCGGCAAGACTCCGCCAATGCCCAGGCCGGCGATGAATCGCGTGACGCTGAAACTGATAGGATCGCTCGTCAACCCGGCGGCCGCCGTGAAAAGACTGAACAGGGCCACGCATACGCACATCATCATGGGGCGACCGAAACGGTCAGCCAGCGTGCCAAGGAAAATGGCCCCGAGCATGACGCCGAAAAGCGTCGAGCCGGCCATGACGCCGGCGCTGGTCGCGTCGATGCGCATGTCCTTCATGATCGACGGCAGCGCCGCACCCACGACGGCAAGATCGTAGCCGTCGAGTATCAGCATCAACACACACCAGAACAGGACAAGGGTATGAAAGCCATTGAATCTGGCCTGACCCGCGAGTGAGTGCACGTCTATCTGGTTCATGTCGTCTCCTTCGGTTTAATGTCGTGGATGAAGTCCACGCGGGCTCCAACGGCGCCCTCGATGGAGCGGCCTTGTCGCGGCTCGGATCGGCCGTTGGTACCCTGCTGTAATCAGTGTGAGATGGACGCGGCTGGCAGTCCATGTCCATCAACTTCAATCTGAATGAGGTCGCCGAACACCGGCGTTGCCGGCGTTCACCCGTGACGAATAGATATGGCCGTCGTTGCGACCGCCTGCGGCGAACTGGCTGCTAATCCGGCGATACGCACGTAAAACTGGACGCTGCGTTCGGGTCGCCGGACCCGTTGTACGCCGGGTAACGCGGATACCTGCAGAGCGGCCGCTCCATTCCTTTCCCGGGATCGACGCTGCGCGTGGCGACGATCTTGCGGCTGGATGGCTTGACCCCCTTCTCGATCCACTCGAACATCGGATTCACGAGATCGACCATGTCGGGTCCACGGCCACCGTTGGGCGTGGCGGCACAATGATCATTCCCCGGAAGCACGTAGTACTCGACGAACTGATCCGCCGCGGATTGCCCTCCCGCCGAAGCAACGAGCTTGTTGTAGTAGTCGGTGGTGTTATTCAGGGTGATCAGCCAGTCCGTCGTTCCGTGAAAGAGCATCAGTTTTCCGTTGCGAGCTCTGAAGCCGCCGAGATCGGGGTTGACCGCATCGATCAGGTTCGCGAGATAGTCGAGCCGCGTGGCGTATGCCTGGGGATCCACGAGCAGCGGATCGACCGAAGGATCCTGCGCACCGAAATACCGCATGTAGTCCCCACCCAGGATCTGATAGGTGGTTCCGCCCACGGCTTGCCATGAAGCGTCGTCAGCGGTCTCCCCGCCTCCTTGCGGGAAAGCGGGCCACGTGTATCGCCCGCCCGCGACGCTTGTCGGCTCGTACAACGTTCTGGCGGACTCGAGTTGCGCGTCGGTGAGACAAGCGTCCGAGTCGGCGGCATTGCACCTCAGTGCCGTCAGGTCGACCTTGCAGGCGTCCGGCCTGCTGATGATGTTGTCTTTCAGTCCATCCAGTTCGTCGCACCGGGATTGCATGAAGTTGGCGATAGTCCGCACCTTGCCGACGCTCAAGGCGGCGCCCGGCTTTGCAAGCTGCCTGAGGATCTTTTGGTACCAGAGAAATTGACCTGTGTACGCATTTGCAGGAGCTCTGGCGATGATGCCGTCGAACAGATCGGGGTGGCGTTGAGCCTGAATCAAGGCCTGCCGCCCGCCGCCCGAGCATCCCTCATAGACGAACCTGGTGTTGTCGAGAGAACCGCCATAGCGCTTGTGCAGAATTGCCTTGGCGGAGGCGAGCACTTTTGGCACGGCAGCGTAGGCATAGTCCTCCAACATCTGCGCGTCGAGCGCGAAGGAGCCTTGGGGATGTTTCGCCGCATCGTGCCCGTGGTTCGTCGCGATGGTGGCGTAGCCCTTCTCAGCGACGCCGGGGCTATATGCCGTCTCGTAGATGATGCCGTCGAAACCGCCGCCGCCCATGAAAAGCACACGATTGTTCCATGTCGTAGGCATTCGGACTTCGAAGGCGAGCTCCTTGGGCAGTTCACCGCGAACAACGCAGGCTTCAGGCACGGAGCCAGCCGCGGGAACCAGGGCGGCCTTCGTGATCGTGGCTCCTTCAAACTGCTGGTTCATAAGCGCGTTGCAGGCGGCTTCGGCAGTCGTTGCCGACTCCCCGGTTGCCAGGTCGTTACCGCCACAGGACGCGAGTACCAGGGAAGCCGCAGCCGGAATGAGACGGGAACGAACGAAAGCCCTCGGGCCAACGCTGTGTGCGCCTTTATGTACCAGGCCTGCCGAACTGGTGGAAGTCGTGCTGATAAGAGTCATGTTGTCTCCGTGCGTGACGCTCGTTATGTCGCGTTCTTCGCAGCGGCAACCACTGAATCCTCAGCAATAAGTCGTTGTTGGCTGGACCGTTGGCACCGTTGCAACCGCAGTGTCAGCCTGGTTGGTCTCGCGATCCATGTCCGCGCACTTCAGCTTGAATGAGGTCTCTGGACATGCCGCGTTAATCGGGCGAAACCGCCCTGCCGTGGCGGTACATTCCGGGGCTGGCCCCGGTCCACTTCCTGAAGGCCCTATGAAATGCGCTGGTTTCCTGAAATCCAGTGCGCGCGGCGACTTCGGCGACCGTGAGAGAACTGCTGGAAAACAACTCGATGGCGATGTCGCGGCGCAATTCGTCTTTCAGTTGCCGGTAGCTCGTGCCTTCGGCCAGCAGGCGGCGTTGCAGCGTGGCCGAGGACAGATTCAGCAACTGCGATAGCGCGTCGAGGTCGGGCCACTCGTCGGGGACCTGGTTTCGCAAACGGCGCCTTACCACGGCAGTCGTGCTGGATTCGTTGCGATATTTAACCAGGATATTGGCTGGCGCGTTCTGCAGGAATGCATGCAGGCTCGTTTCCGTCCCGGACAGTTTGAGATCGAGGAAACTGCGATCGAACCGGATCAAGGTTTCGTCGGCGGAGAATGTCACGTTCTCGCAGAAGCGCATGCGGTAGTCGCTGTCATCGATCGGCGCACAAGCGCGAAACCTCATCTCGATCAGCGGAATCCGTCTGCGTGCCAGCCAACACGCAAGCCCGTGCACGAGGATGAACCACGTACCGTAGGCAAACAGGCGGCGCGTCATGCCGTCATCATGCAGGATGATCAATGCATGCTCGCCCTCGCAGCGTAGCTCCCCATGAATGTCGTCGAGAACCGCACGCAGAAACTTCAGCATGCGACGCAACGCGTGTTCCAGGTTCTCGGCATGCAGAACCGCGTGGCACATCAGCGCGTAACTGCCCCGGCGCAATGGATGGCTGTCCAGACCGAAAAACTCGTCGTCCATCAAGTCGGCCAGCGCCGCCCATAGGCGCGAAAAAGCTAATGCGGGCACGCGGGCTCTCGGGGCATTCAACAATTCCGCCGCGATGCCGGCGTGCTGCAGTGCGGCCGGCACATCCAGATTACGTTGCGTGGCGACCAGAATCGCTTCACGCACCAGGCCGATAGACGTTGTGCCCTTGTCTTGAGCGTCATTCATGGTCAGGTTCCACCCACAGAAGTGCACTGATGTTAATCGCTGCCGGGCGCCAGCGAAACCTGCCACGACTGGGCGCCACCAGTCATCGGGCGACGAGCATCGCGGCAATCGAATCCCCACGACATGTCCGAAAGGCTCATGCACGAAGAGGTCCATGGGCATGGGCTTACTCTCGCCCGACGCTTAGCATCACCAGCCAGTAGATCGTCGCGAACGTGTGCTCACTCCCGGGAGACAGAAGTGCGGATTCAACATAAAGGTTTCGTCGTCACAGGCGGCGGCTCAGGGCTCGGCGCCGCCACGGCGCGCCGTCTGGTGGCGGGCGGCGCCCGCGTGCTGCTCGTGGACCTGAACCACGACGCCGGGACCGCCCTGGCGGCGGAACTGGGCAGCCATGCTTGCTTCGCCAAGGCCGACATATCCGACGCAGCCAGCGCGGAGAGTGCGTTGGCCGCATTCCGCGACACCTTCGGCACGCTGCATGGCCTGATCAATTGCGCAGGCGTCGCACCCGCCGAGAAAGTGCTCGGACGTGAAGGCCCGCACGCGCTAGAAAGTTTCGCGCGCACCGTTCAGATCAACCTGATCGGCGCCTTCAACATGGTGCGGCTGGCCGCGGCCTGCATGGCCGGGAACATGCCGGAGACCGATGGCGAGCGCGGGGTCATCATCAATACCGCTTCAGTCGCGGCCTTCGATGGTCAGATCGGGCAAGCGGGCTACGCCGCCTCCAAAGGCGGCGTCGTGGCGATGACGCTGCCTATCGCGCGCGAATTGGCCCGCCATGGCATTCGGGTGGTCGCCATCGCGCCCGGCATCATGGAGACGCCGATGCTCAAAGGCATGCCCACGGAGGTACAAGACGCCCTCGGCAAGATGGTCCCCTTTCCCGCGCGCCTTGGACGGCCGGATGAGTTTGCGGGCCTTGTGCTGCACATCCTCGACAACACCTACCTCAACGGCGAGGTGATTCGCCTTGACGGCGCCATTCGCATGGCGGCCAGATGAATTCAGCCTCTGGCGTACGCATGACGATTCCTGCTGCCGCCTTGCTTCAGTTGGCTTTCGTTGGCTTCCGTTGGCTTCGGTCGGCTCCAGTTAACCCGACTCGCCGAATCCCGATTGGGTCAGTTGATTCATCGACCACCAAACTTTCCTCACCCCTTGCAACGCCGCCATCGAGCGGCGGATGGAGACTCGCATGCCTGCCTTTTCGACTTCCCATGATCCCGTCGTCATCGTCGCCGCCGCCCGCACGCCGCTGGGTGGTTTCCAGAGCAACTTCGCCTCGCTGACAGCGCCCCAACTGGGCGCCAACGCTATCCGTGCCGCCGTGCATCGGGCCGGGCTCCAGCCGGAGGCCGTGGACGAGGTGCTCATGGGCTGCGTGCTGCCCGCCGGCCTCGGCCAGGCGCCCGCCCGTCAAGCGGCGCTGGCGGCGGGCTTGCCGGTCTCAGCGGGCTGCACCACGATCAACAAGGTCTGCGGCTCGGGGATGAAGGCAACCATGCTGGCGCACGACCTGCTGCTGGGAGGGAGTCAAGAACTGATCGTGGCCGGCGGCATGGAATCCATGAGCAACGCGCCCTACCTGCTGCCCAAGGCCCGCTCGGGCCAGCGCCTGGGGCACGGCCAGATGCTGGACCACATGTTCTTCGACGGCCTGGAGGACCACTATGGCGCCGCCTCCGACGGCCGCCTGATGGGCACCTTCGCCGAGGACTGCGCGCGCCGTTTCGGTTTCACGCGTGAGGAGCAGGACGTCTATGCTTCCACCTCCACGCTGCGCGCGCAGCAGACGCAGCGCGACGGCCTGTTCCGCTGGGAAATCACGCCCGTGACCGTGCCGGGTCGCTGCGGCGAGAAACGCATCGATGACGACGAGGCGCCAGCGAAGGCGCAACTGGACAAGATCCCCACCCTCAAGCCCGCCTTCGCCAGGGACGGCACGGTCACGGCGGCGAATTCCAGTTCGATCGCGGATGGGGCGGCGGCCCTGGTGCTGATGCGCCAGTCCACCGCGCGCGCGCGTGGTTTGGCACCGCTGGCGCTCATCCGTGGGCACGCCACACAGTCACAGGAGCCGGCCTGGTTCACCACTGCGCCCGTGGGCGCGATCCAGAAGTTGCTCGCCAAGGTGGGCTGGCAGGTGGGCGACGTGGACCTGTGGGAAATCAACGAGGCATTCGCCGTGGTCGTCATGGCCGCGATGCGTGAACTGTCGCTGCCGCACGAGCGCGTGAACGTGCATGGCGGCGCCTGCGCGCTGGGTCACCCGATCGGCGCAACGGGCGCGCGCCTCATCGTGACGCTGCTGGGCGCGCTTCGCCAGCGCGGCGCAAGGCGCGGCGTGGCGAGCCTGTGCATCGGTGGCGGCGAGGCCACGGCGCTGGCGCTTGAGATCGTCTGAGCAACATCGTTTCATTTCCAGCGCACGGGCCGTGGCATCACGATGCGATCTCGAACCGCAATCGTCGCGGCTCTCAGGACTTCACCGTCGACGGATGTTCGACCCGGCTCACCAGATAGTCAACCATGCGCTGCGCGGCCGGCTGCAACGCATCGAAACTCTTGAAGCACACGACGAAACGGCGATGTGCCCAGGCATCGGTGAGCGGAATGATCCTGATTCCAAGCGCCGGCCGATACGTCTCGGCCACTTCCACCGGCACGACGCTGATCCCGAGCCCGGCCGCGACCACGCGAAACGCCGCATCGAAGCTCGATACGATCACCCGGTAGGACACGGTCGTGCCCGCGCTCGCCGCCGCGCGCTGCAGCATCGTATGGACGGCCGTCGACGGCAGCAATCCGACATGCTCATACTGCAAGGTCTGATCGAAGCGCAGCGACGCCTCGCCAGCGAGCGGATGATCGCGATGGACCGCGAGCGCGAGCCGGTCCTGCCGATACGGACGATGCTGAAGCCCTTGCAGGTCGACGTTATCCCAGCACACGCCGATGCTCGCCGCGCCTTCGCGTAACTGCCGCACGAGATCGGACGACAGTCGTTCCTCGACATCGACCCGGATGTTCTGATACTCGGGCTCGCGCATGAATGAAGCGATGTCGTCGAGCAGCGCCTCCGCGATCGCGGAGGCCGACGCGCACACGCTCACGCGCCCTTTCAACCCGCCGCCGAACGCGGCGACGTCGCTTGCGATGCGCTCCATCGTGAAGAGCACGTTGCGCGCGTGTTCGAGCAAGGCGACGCCCGCCGCCGTCGGCTGGACGCCGCGCCGCGAGCGCGACAGCAGCGGCACGCCGAGTTCGCTCTCCAGTTGCGCGATGCGCTTGCTGATCGCGGACGGCTCGATGTGCGCCTCCTCCGCCGCCCGCGCGATATTGCGGTGATCGCACACGGCCACGAAAAGCCGCAGCGTCTTGAGGTCGATGTCGCGCATTCGCAGTCTCCAGGTCGCTCGCTCAGACATTCCCGATTGGAACGCCAACCGTTCCAAAATACCGCTTTAAGGTTTCGTTGGAATGTCTAAAGTTAGCACAACGCCGGCAACCCGACGACCGGCACGAGACAAACGGAGACAGCACTCAATGCCCTCGTTCCCCACGAACGTCGTCATTCGCGAAGTCGGTCTGCGCGACGGCCTGCAAAGCATCCAGACGATGCTTCCCACGAAGCACAAGATCGAATGGATCGGCGACGCCTACGCCGCCGGCCAGCGCGAAATCGAAGTCGGCTCGTTCGTGCCGGCGCGGCTTTTGCCGCAACTCGCCGACACCGCTGAACTCGTCGCCTACGCGAAGACGCTGCCGGGCCTCGTAGTCTCGGTGCTCGTGCCGAACCTCAAGGGCGCCGAACGCGCCATCGATAGCGAAGCCGACCTGCTGCTCGTGCCGCTCTCCGCGAGCCACGAGCACAGCCTCGCCAATCTGCGCAAGACACCCGATGAAGTCGTTGCCGAAGTGGCGCGCATCCGGGCCGCACGCGATGCCGCCGGTTCGAAGACGCTGATCGAAGGCGGCATCGGCACGGCGTTCGGCTGCACGATCCAGGGCCGCGTCGATCAGGCCGAGGTGCTGCGCTGCATGCAGGCCTTGCTCGATGCAGGCGCGGATCGCGTGAGCATCGCCGATACGGTCGGCTACGCCGGACCCGCCGCCGTGCGCGATCTGTTCGAGAAGGCCCGCGAGATTGCGGGTGAGCGCTTCTGGTGCGGCCACTTCCACGACACGCGCGGCCTCGCGCTCGCCAACGTGTACGCGGCGCTCGAAACCGGCGTCGCACGCTTCGATGCGACGCTCGCCGGCATCGGCGGTTGTCCGCATGCGCCGGGCGCGAGCGGCAACGCGTCGAGCGAGGACCTGGCGTTCATGCTCGCCGACATGGGCATCGAAACCGGCATCGATATTCCCGCCTTGCTGGCACTGCGCGCGAAGGTCGCGCGATGGCTCGAAGGCGAAACGCTTCACGGCGCGTTGTGGCTCGCCGGACTGCCCAAAACCTTCGCGGTTCCGGCTGCGCTCAACGCTTGAGGACATCATGAGCAACGAGACCCGACTTCCCCTCGACGGCGTGCGCGTCATCGAATTCACGCACATGGTCATGGGGCCGACGTGCGGCATGATCCTCGCCGATCTCGGCGCCGAGGTCATCAAGATCGAGCCGCCCGGCGGCGACAAGACCCGCAAACTGCCGGGTCTGGGCATCGGCTTCTTTCGCTCGTTCAACCGCAACAAGAAGAGCGTCGTGCTCGACATCAACACGCCGGACGGCAAGGAAGCGGCGGTGGAACTGATCGGCACCTGCGACGTGATGCTCGAAAACTTCCGCCCCGGTTTGATGACAAAGCTGGGCCTCGACTACGACACGCTGTCGAAGCTATACCCCGGCCTCATCTACGTGTCGCACAAGGGCTTTCTGCCAGGGCCGTACGAGAAGCGCCTCGCGCTCGATGAAGTCGTGCAGATGATGGGCGGCCTGTCCTACATGACGGGCCCGATCGGTCGGCCGCTGCGCGCGGGGACGTCGGTGAACGACATCATGGGCGGCATGTTCGGCGCGATCGGCGTGCTCGCCGCGTTGCGCGAGCGCGAACGCACCGGCCAAGGCCAGGAAGTGCAGAGCGCACTCTTCGAGAACTGCGTGTTCCTCTGCGCGCAGCACATGCAGCAATACGCGATGACCCGCGAGCCGCCGCCGCCGATGCCCGCGCGCGTGTCGGCGTGGAGCGTCTACGACGTGTTCACGCTGGCGGACGGCGAGCAGCTTTTCATCGGCGCGGTCAGCGACAAGCAGTTCATCACGCTGTGCGACGTGCTCGGCCGCCCCGATCTGCCAGCCGAGCCGCGCTTCGCGACCAATGCGTTGCGCGTCGCGATCCGCCCCGAGTTGCTCGACGTTCTCGGCGTCATTCTCAAGGATCATCGCGTTGAAGAACTGTCGCCGAAGCTCGAAGCGGCCGGCATTCCGTATGCGCCGATCGTGCGCCCCGAGCAACTGCTCGACGACCCGCATCTGAAGGCGAGCGGCGGCCTCGTGCCGATGGAAACCGACGACGGCGGCATGACCGAAGTCGTGCTCCTGCCGCTGACGATGGGCGGCCGGCGTCCGGGCGTTCGCCAGGCGCTCGCGCGCGTCGGCGAGCACACGCAGGAAGTGCTGTCGCGTCTGAAGAGCCGGGTGAGCGCATGAGCTTGCGCGCTGAACGCGCATCGAATCACGGAGCGGACTAAACGGCAGATCGCTTGGGCCGTGCGCGAGCAGCGTGCGGGCCCATCACCTTCATACCGGCAGGCGTGCACACAAAAGAATGCCGCCGGTGCACAAAGCAGGAGACAAACATGCAGCAGACCGTCACCGCGGGCAGCCCCCCGCTTGCGTCGCCGAACGTTCGCATCGGCATCGACCCCGGCGCGGAAATCTCCGCGCGCATGGATCGACTGCCCATCACGCGGCATCTCTGGATGCTCGTGTTCCTCATTTCGCTCGGCGGCTTCTTCGAGGTCTACGACCTGATCTTCACCGGCTATATCGCGCCGGGCATGGCGAAGAGCGGTCTGCTCAAGACCACGACGAGCGCGTTCTTCGGCTTCACCGGCATCGCCGGCTTCATCGCCGCGACGTTCGCGGGGCTCTTCGTCGGCACCTTCGGGTTCGGCTGGCTGCCGGACCGCTACGGGCGCCGCGCCGTGTTCACCTTTTCGCTGCTGTGGTACTCGGTCGGCTCGGCGATCATGGCCTTCCAGACGACGCCCGAAGGCGTGATCCTGTGGCGCTTCATCACGGGCATCGGCGTGGGCGTGGAGATCATCACGATCGACAGCTACGTCACCGAACTGGTCCCGCAACACATGCGCGGCCGCGCGATGGCGTTCAACCAGATGGTGATGTTCGCGGCCGCGCCGGTCGCGGCGATCCTCTCGTACTGGCTCGTGCCGACGACGGTGTTCGGCATCGACGGATGGCGTGTCGTGGTGCTCGCGGGATCGATCGGCGCGGTGCTCGTGTGGTTCATCCGCCGCGCCGTGCCGGAGAGCCCGCGCTGGCTCGCGACGCACGGCCACGTGGAGAAGGGCGAGCGGGTCGTGGCGAAGATCGAGGCGATCGTCACGCGCGAGACAGGCAAGGCGCTGCCGCCGCCGCTACCGGTGATCGAGCAGCCCGCGCATCGGCGCGCGTCGTTTGCGGAGCTGTTGCAGCCGCCGTACCGCTCGCGCTTCATCATGCTGATCGTCTTCAACTTGTGCCAGGCGATCGGCTATTACGGCTTCGCCAACTGGGTGCCGACGCTTCTGATCGGCCAGGGCATCACCGTGACGAAGAGCCTGCTGTATTCGTTCATCATCGCGTTCGCAATGCCGGCGGGCCCGATGCTCGCGATGCTCTACGCCGACAGGATCCAGCGCAAATGGCTGATCGTCGGCGGGGCGCTTGCGGTGATCGTTTGCGGCCTGGCATTCGGGCAAGTGAAGGAAGCCGTGCCGCTCATCATTCTCGGCGTGCTGATCAGTCTCGCCGGGCAGACCATTTCCGTATCCTTCCACGCGTACCAGGCCGAACTCTTTCCGACCGCGGTGCGCTGCCGTGCGAGCGGTATCGTGTATTCGGTCAGCCGCATCGGGGCGATGATGTCGGGGTTCTTCATCGCCTTCCTGTTACGCGATTTCGGCGTCGCGGGTGTGTTCACCGGCATTACCGGCTGCATGCTGGTCGTTGCCGTGGCAATCGGCGTGTTCGGACCCAGGACCAACGGCGTCCGACTCGAGGAGCTGAATCGGTGAGTTCGATGACGCGCTCAGTTCCGCTTTCGGGCTCACGTTGCAGATGCGGTTTTCATACCGAGGTCGGCAATTCCGACTTGCGCACCCTGTGCCTTCCCTTGCTGCGCCGGATCGCGATCATGACCAGCAAGACGACGGGGGCAATCAACAATCCTTCCGCCAGTTCCGGATCGAGAGGGAAATGCAGTGTATGAAGCGCCTTGAATCCGGCCGACGCCAGCGAGAGCACGTAATAGGAGATCGCGGCCACGGACAGGCCCTCGACCGCGTGTTGCAGCCTCAACTGGCTGCGCGCGGTCTGATTCATGCCTTCCAGTAAGCGGGTCGTGTCCTCTTCCTGCGCGAGGTTGACGCGCGTGCGCAGCAGATCGACGGCTCTCGCCACCCGTCCAGCGAATTGCTCGTGGCGCGCCCAGACCGTCTTGCACGTCTCCATCGCCGGAGCGAAGCGCCGCTCCATGAATTCGGCGATCGTCGGCATCCCTTCAATGCGTTCTTCGCGCAGCTCGTGAATGCGCGCAAGCACGAGTTTTTCGTAAGCACGCGACGCGCTGAAGCGCCCGCTCGACCCCGCCAGTGACTCGATACGCACGGCAAGATGCGTGAGACGCACCAGCAGTTCCGCATCGTTGCGGCGCCCCTGGCTCGTGTCCATGCTGTGCATCAACGGCTGAAGCGCCGACTGCAATTCGTCGAGACTTCTGCCCAGTTCGCGGGCGACCGGCAGCGCCAGCAGGGCCATCATCCTGTATGTCTCGATCTCGTAGAGGCGCTGCAGGAGACGTCCGCCCTGCTCTTCCCGGAAGCCATCGTCGATCACGAGAAATCGCGAGAAGCCGTCGGACCGGATGGTCCAGTCGCAGTAAACCTGTCCGCCGCCCAGCACCGTGCTGCCCACCAGAATGGCGCCGTCGATCCACTGACGCACGCTCTGACGTGCCGCACCGGCTGCATCGCCCGACACGAGTTCCATCCGGGCGGCGACGAACCGCTTGCCTTCAAAACCGTGAAACCATTCAGAGGGAACATGTTCCTCCGCCAGATCGGAAAAGTAGTCCGCGTCATGGCGTTGCGCGACGAACGTGAAGGTGGAGAATTCGGTGTGCCTCTCCCATTTCAATTGCTTCTCGTCATTCCACCGTGCCGAGTAATGCGTCGTTCCCTCGGCGGGAATCGCGAGGCCGGTCAGTCTGCACAGCGATCGAAGCAGTGCTTCGTGAACGGAAGGGTCGCCGTCGGCATAGATGGCAAAGTGGGTAAGCGCCACTGATCCGCCGATCCGGAGAAACGGCCGCGCATGCAACTCGCGCGCGAGGCTGGCGCGCAGAAAATGGTCCATGGCTGATCTTCTTTCTGATTGTCCTGCGCGTCGTCGCGCGATCGGGACCAACCGGCGCTAACCGGTACTAACCTGTACTGTCAGGCGCTCACGAAGGCGTGGACGAGCCGGTTGAATACCGCTGGTTTCGCGACGTTCATTCCATGCGACGCGCCGGCAATGGTTTGTTTGTCCGCGTAATCGATCCAATCCGCGAGCTTTTCAACGTTGTTGCGAAACATGCGAGGGCTCTTTTCGCCCTCGATCAGCAACGTCCTGCACTTCACGTCGCGCGCCGCGTCATGCGAGTACGCGGGCAACGGATCTCTAAACTGCTTCGGCAACGTGGCGGCGTTGTCGATCGCCATGGTGCGGAAGCTCGCGGGACTCTTGCGCCAGAAACCGGGCATGCTCACCGAGTCGACGAACAGTTCCAGTCCCGCGTCGATCGCACCGCTCTCGATCAGATCGGCAACCTTGGCGCGAAGCACATTGGTCGCGGGCGGCAGCGCTGCTTCCGGCGCCCGATCGATTTGCAACGGGCCGCCCGGATCAGCAAGCGTCAGCGTTTTAACCAACCGCGGATACTCGCGCGCCACGTGGAAGGCGACGCAGCCACCCCGCGAGTGCCCGACCAGATGAACCGGCCCGAGGTTCATTGCGGCAATGAACTCGGCAAGCTCAGCGACGTGCGTCTTCCAGCCGAATTCCCCTTGAATGCAGGCATCGGAAGCCGGCCAGTAATGGCTGAGACTGACCGAAACGCAGAGGAAATGCTTCGAGAGAAAATCCGTTTGACCGCTCCAGTAGCGGTAATCGCAAAGCGATCCATGCACGAACACCAGTGGCGCTCCCGAACCGCTGACCACATAGGGCACGCAAATGCCGGAGGGGACGGTGACAAAGCACAACTCCGGGACAGCAAGTATTGAAGGGTCGGTTCGCGCGTTCATGCATGGGCTCCTTTTACCGCACTATGCACGACGCAATAACCTAAGAAAATCGCGTAATATTGATGGCATCTATCGATTTATCTGATACCAATGAAAGCACTCGATCTGGACGTTCTGACAATGATCGTCGCCGTCGCCGACACGGGGAACATCAGCCGGGCGGCGGACGTCGTGCATCGCTCGCAATCGGCGGTGAGCATGCAGATCAAGACGCTCGAAACCGCGCTCGGCAAGCCGCTTTTCGTGCGCAAGCCGAGAAGCGTGATCCCCACGCAAGACGGCGAGGTCCTGCTGACGTTTGCGCGGCGCATGCTCGCGCTGCGCGATGAAGCATGGGCGGCGGTGGTCCGGCCCGACGTCACCGGCCGGGTCGTCATCGGTGTGCCGGACGACTACGCGTCGTCACTGCTGCCGTCGATTCTCAAGAAATTTTCTGCCCAATACCCGAAGGTCGAGATTCAGGTCGTCGGACTGCCGAGCGTGGCGCTCGCGCCGATGGTGAAGGACGGCTCGGTCGACCTGGTCTGCGGAACCCGCGTGAAGGGCCTATCGGGCGAGTTCATCCGGCACGAACCGATGGTCTGGGCCGCGGCGCCGAGTTCGCATGACATCTGGCGCGAACGGCCGCTGCCGATTGCCGTGTTCCTGCCGGGTAGCGTCGCCCGCGAAAACGCGATCCGCAGCCTGGAGCGGGCCAGGATCACCTATCGGACCTCCTATGAGAGCCCGAGCCTGCTCGGCCTGCTCAGCATGGTCGAGGCGGGACTCGCAGTGGCGCCGCTCGCGCAATGCGCGGTGCCTGCTCATCTGAGCTTGCTCGGCCACGCGCACGGCTTGCCCGAGATCGCCGCGCTGGAACTCATACTTGCGCGGAGTGCCAAATCGAAGCGCCCGCCATGCGACTTTCTCGCCGAAAAGATCATGTCGGAACTGCGGCGTTAATCGCACAGGTGATCGCAACGGGCCTCGCGTCAGCGCAATCGATGACGATGCGAACAGGGCGTCTCGGCGTGCGACTGCCCCATGTTCGCACCAGGGTTGCGGGTGCGGCGCCGTGCGCGTTCATGCCGCCCGCGTTCGCCCGGCTGTGAGGAGCGCAGGCTCGCCGTATGCCGCAGGTGTGGCTCGCCGATACTCCCGGAGCCTGCCGGCGTGACCTCGCCGTCGTCATGGCGACCCGGAAAATTATTGCCGGGTTTGATCGCGGCCATCAGGGTTTTGAGTCTCTTCATCATGATCAGACGGTGCTCAACCGTGCAAGCTCGGTGTCGACCAGCAGCTTCTTCAGTTCAGGCACGCACGACCCGCAGTTACCACCGGCCTTCAGGCACGCGGTAATCTCCGCCGCGGTCTTGAGCCCTTGTTCGCGGATCGCCGCGCAGATCGTGTTGCGTCCGACACCGAAACACGAGCAGACCGTCGGCCCCGTATCGACGCCCTTGCCGATCGGCTGTCCTGCCAGCAGACCCGCACGATCCGCTTCATCGAGCCTGTCCTTGGCGAACAGGCCCGCGAGCCACGTACGCGACGGCAACTGCGATTGCGGACGCGCCGAGACAAAGATGCAACTCTCGATACGCTCGTCCACCAGGTGCACGGCGCGATAGACGCCCGCCGTGCGGTCCTCGTAGTCGAGCCAGTCGGCGTGCGGATCGTCGATACCGAACAGCGCTTGCGCCCAGCCGCCGTGATCGGCGAGCGGCTTGCGCCCCGCGAGTTCATAGCGCACGAACTGCGCGCCGTGGACGCGCGTCCAGTACGTCACGTCATCCAGCACCGGGGCGCGACGGCTCAGCGAGAAGCCGTGCCAGGCGACGTCGAACCTGTCGACGCGCACCGGCGTGTGTTTGAACTCAGGCTCCCCGGAAACCGGATCGACCACGGGATTCACCACCGCGCCGATGCGCGCGTCGGACGCGACCTGATCGTTCCAGTGGATCGGCACGAACACGCTGCCGCGCGACATGCCGCCACCATGCTGCACGCGCGCGACCATCGTGCCCCAGCGGCTCGACACGCGCGCGAGTTCGCCTTCGCGCACGCCGCACGACAGCGCGTCCTGCGGATGCAGATCGACGAAGGCTTCCGTCACGTGACCGGCGAGTTTCTCCGACTTACCCGTGCGGGTCATCGTGTGCCATTGGTCGCGCACGCGGCCGGTATTCAGCGTCAGCGGATAGTCGTCGTCCGGCGCGTGGATCGGATCGCGCGGCGGCGTCGCGACGAAACGCGCCTTGCCGTCCGCGTGGGCATAGCGTCGATCACCGAACAGACGCGCGGTGCCGTGCGGCGCCGCGCCGCTCGCCGCCGGCACCGGCCACTGGATCGGCTGCAGCGCATCGTAACGCTCGCGGCCGAGCGCGACGAGCCCGCCGAGATTGAACACGCGCGGCACGTTACCGTCGGTTTGTGTTTCGCTTGCGGCCTCATGGCTGTCAGCGGTCTCGCTACCGTTGCCGGGGTCGTTGCCGGGGTCGTTCCGATAGGCACTCAGCCGCGCATGCTCGTCGAAGATTTCATGCGCATCCGAGAAATCGAAGCCGGCATACCCCATGCGCTGCGCGACGTCGCAGATGATGCGCCAGTCGGCGCGCGCTTCGCCCGGCGCCGGCAGGAACGCGCGCTGGCGCGAGATCCTGCGCTCGGAGTTGGTGACGGTGCCGTCCTTCTCGCCCCAGCCGAGCGCCGGCAGCAGGACGTGGGCGAACGCATTGGTGTCCGTGTTCTCGACGATGTCGGAGCTGACGACGAGCTCGCAGCGCGCCAGCGCGCGCTTCGCCTGATCGCCGTCGGGCAGGCTCACGACCGGGTTCGTGCCCATGATCCAGACGGCCTTGATCTGGCCGCGCTCGATCGCCTCGAACAGTTCGACGGCCTTGAGTCCCGGCCGCTGCGCGATGGCGGGCGAATCCCAGAACGTCCGCACGAGTTCTCGATGACGCGGATTGTCGAGTTCCAGATGGGCCGCCAGCATGTTCGCGAGGCCGCCCACTTCACGCCCGCCCATCGCGTTCGGCTGGCCGGTAAACGAGAACGGGCCCATTCCCGGCTTGCCGATGCGGCCGGTCAGCAGATGGCAATTGATGATGCTGTTGACCTTGTCGGTGCCGGAACTCGACTGGTTCACGCCTTGCGAATAGACCGTCACCACCCGCTCGGTTCGCGCAAAAAGCCGATAGAACTCGAGCAGATCGTGCGGGTCGAGCTTGCAGGCCTTCGCGCATTGCGCGAGGTCGAAGCCGTTCGTCACGTCGGTCGAAGCGGCATCGAGCGCCTGTGCGTAGCCGGTCGTATGCGCATCGACGAAGCCCGCATCCGTCGTGTCATGTTCCGCCAGAAAACTGAGCAGCCCGTTGAACAGCCGGACATCGGTGCCCGCCTTCAGCGGCAGGTGGAGGTCGGCCATTTCGCAGGTCGCGGTATAGCGCGGGTCGATCACGACGACCTTCATATCGGGTCGCGTTTCCTTGATCTTGACGATCCGCTGGAACAGGATCGGATGGCACCACGCGGTATTCGATCCGACCAGCACGACCAGGTCCGCGAGTTCGAGGTCTTCGTAGCACACCGGCACGAGGTCCTCGCCGAACGCACGCTTGTGCCCCGCCACCGACGAGGACATGCACAGGCGTGAATTGGTGTCGATGTTCGCGCTGCCGATGTACCCCTTCACCAGCTTGTTGGCGACGTAGTAGTCCTCCGTCAGCAGTTGTCCCGAGACGTAGAGCGCGACCGCCTCCGGGCCGTGCCGATCGATGATGCGGCGCAAGCCGCCGGCGACCGTGTCGAGCGCATCGCTCCACGACACGGCGCGCAAGGCGCCGCTGCCGGGCTCGCGCAGCTTCGGTTGCAGCAGGCGTCCGTCGAGCCCGACCGTCTCGCCGAGCGCCGAGCCCTTCACGCACAGGCGGCCGGCGTTTGCCGGATGGCGTTCGTCGCCGGCGATCTCGGGCGGGCCGTCCGGGCGCGGGGTCGCGCGTACGCCACAGCCTACGCCGCAGTACGGACAAGTGGTCCTGACAGCGTCGCGGCTGCCATCGGACGCGCTGGAAATAGCGATGGGAAAACTCACGTTGCGTTCCGGTTCAGGCGGGCTGCGCCTCGCAGAGGGCTTTGCCGAACAGCAACTGGCTGCGCAGCGATGAAATGTCGGTCCGGTTCTGGATCAGCTCGAAATACCATGCGCCTTCCTTGACGTCGCCATAGAGCACGGCGCCGACCACCCGGTTGTCCTCGATCACGAGGCGCTTGTAGACGCCGCGTCGCGGATCGCGCAGCACGAGGTCCTCGGAATCCGGGCCGCCGATGAAGTCGCCGGCCGAATACAGTTCGACGCCGGTCACTTTCAGCTTGGTCGCGGTCGCGCGCTGCACGTAACGGCGGTGGCCCGCGCCGGCGAGATGTGCGCCGCAAACGCGCGCCTGATCCCAGATCGGCGCGACGAGGCCGAAGGTCGCCGTGCGATGCTGCACGCATTCGCCGACGGCGTAGACACGCGGATCGTAGGTCTGCAGGGTGTCGTCGACGACGATCGCGCGCTCGCAGTGCAGACCCGCCTGTTTCGCAAGGTCGATGTTCGGGCGCACGCCGGCCGTCATCACGACGAGGTCCGCGGGAATCTCCGTGCCGTCGTCGAAACGCACGGCGGTGACGCGCTCCGGTCCGACGATTTCCGCGGTGTTGGCCCGCAGCAGGAAACGCAAGCCCTTGCGTTCCAGCGCCTGCTGCAACAAGGCCGACGCGCTCCTGTCGAGCTGGCGCTCCATCAGGCTGTCCATGACATGCACGACCGTGACCGACATGCCCTGGCGCATGAGTCCGTTCGCCGCCTCCAACCCGAGCAGTCCACCGCCGATCACCACGGCGTGGCGATGACTGCGCGCCGCGGCGAGCATCGTTTCGACATCCTGGATATCGCGAAACGCGATCACGCCCGGCAGGTCGTGGCCCGGCACGGGAATCAGGAAAGGCTTCGAGCCGGTCGCGAGCAACAGCCGGTCATAGCCCACCTCGACGCCGCTTTGCGAACGCACGATGCGGCGTCTGCGGTCAATCGCAATCACTGGATCGCCGGCATGCAGCCGGATACCGTTCTGCGCATACCAGTCGCGCGTATTGAGGATGATGTCGTCGACCGTCTTCTCGCCGGCCAGCACCGGCGAAAGCAGGATGCGGTTGTAGTTGCCGTACGGCTCCGCGCCGAATACGGTGATGTCGTAAAGATCCGGCGCGAGCTTCAGCAATTCCTCGACGGTGCGCATGCCCGCCATGCCGTTGCCGATCACGACGAGGCGCGGGCGGGAAGGCGCGCTGAGCGATGCGCCTCCCGAAGTCTGCACGTCGACTTCACGTTTCATGCCGCGACCCACACCGTGCCGCTCTGCACGCGCACGGGGTATGCGCTGACGGAATTCTCGGGCGCTTCCAGGCACTCGCCGGTGCGCAGATCGAAGTGATGCTTGTAGATCGGCGAGGCGACCACGATGCGTTCGCCGAGGCTGCCGATCAGGCCGCGCGAGAGCACCGCGGCGCGCGAACCCGGATCGAAATTGTGGATCGCGAACACGCCGCCCTCGCCGTCCGCGACGTGAAATACCGCGACCTGTTCGCCGTTGACCAGCGCGCAGACGCCCGTATTCGGGACGATGTCGTCGAGCGCGCACACGGGCGTCCAGGATTGTGAAGTCTGATTGTTGCTCATGCTGGGTTCCTCACGTCGGGTGGATGAACGATCAGGCGGGTTCGGCGACAACAGGTATCGGGAACTGCTTCGCTTGCCGTTCGACCGGCGTCGCCGGACGAATCTGCCCGCGCTCCTCGACGAACGTCACGGTGTTGTCGGCCTGGTCGCTGTTGACGAAATGGCGGAAGCGCTTGCGCGTTTCAGGATCGGTCACCGCCTTCTTCCATTC
>NZ_JBQEPU010000041.1:0-51012 GCF_052045835.1 Paraburkholderia sp. 22099
GGGTACCCGGATCACGCGCAGGCCGAGCGCGACATCGGGGCCTACATCGACAACTTTTATAACTACAGGCGCATCCATTCGGCGGCAGGCGGTCTGCCACCGGCACGGTGCGAAGCTTCGCTTTTTTAAAAATTCGCCTTTGGGGTGTCCAGGTTTGCTTGACCACTACAGTGCCGCCCCGCACAGGGGCAACGCTAATAGACCACTAACAAATCAGGCAAAGGCCAAAGGCAGCAAAGGCACAGGCACGCAGCCAATTCTAATTCCGCCAATTAGCCTCATAAAACCTCACATACCCACTCCGCAACACAAGACACTGCGCCCGAGTCTCCGACAACAACCGCCGCGTAGCGGCCTCGATCCTGGCCCGATGCGTATCGAACGCCCCAACCATATCCTCCAGCCGCGGCGACGCCGCACCGAAATGATCTTCCAGCGCCTCCGCCGTGATCATGCATTCCACCCTCTCTCCATCGACCATCGCCGGGAAGGCCAACGTGAGTTCGCGACCTGAATATTCAGGAGTTTCATTCGGGAAAAGGATCTGCATGGGGTTCACCTGGAAGGTTGATGCTGCGCATGAAGTCGCCGGGTAACGCGCACCCGGGTTGCGTCTGTCGCGCCGGCAGCTCCATCCTCCTTGTCCAATGCTGGTGGCGCGGGCTCGTCACTTCACTGCGACGGCGCCGTCGTTCGCGCTCCGCGGAAGTGATTTGATTCACTTTAGACGAGTTCGGCCGCTCCGCAAGTTTTCCTTTCGTTTGCTTGATCTCAATGCAAGGCGCGGCCCGTCGGACGTCATCGCGAGCGCCGCGACTCCGTTCTTTCCCTGCCATGCGCTTCCCGCCCGGTCCTGTAATATCGGTGTTCGGCCGCGCGCCTATGTTGCGCTGCGGCATGCAACGGCGGGCAATGTACCCGCCGCATCCGAACACCGGAGACATGCCTTGACCCTTCGTCCTGCCACGCCGCCCGCCATCGGTCGGCCAGATGTCATCGCGCAAGCTCATGCCCGTTCGCTTCAGATCGGCCTGCGCGCGTCGGAAACGCCGGACTTTCATCCGCTGCGCCGGCCCGCGCTGCGCGAACTGGTCGATCGCAATCAGTCGCTCTATACGCATGCGCTGCCCGTCATGGAAACGCTGCATGCGCAGATCGTCGACACCCAAAGCATGGTGCTGCTCACCGACAATCGCGGGCTGATCCTGCACAGTCTCGGCGACAGCGACTTCGTCGAAAAAGCCAATCGCGTCGCGTTGTGCCCGGGCGTTTCATGGGCGGAAGCGGATCGCGGGACGAACGCGATCGGCACCGCGCTGGTCGACGGGCAGCCGACCGTCGTGCACGCCGACGAACACTTTCTGCACGCGAACCGGATTCTCACCTGCTCGTGCGCGCCCATCGCGGACCCGTTCGGGCGCACCATCGGCGCACTCGACGTGAGCGGCGACACGCGCGGCTTTCATAAGCACACGCTCGCGCTCGTCAGAATGTCGGCGCAGATGATCGAAAATCATCTTTTCTCCAATCAGTTCGCCGACGCGATTCGCGTGCGTTTTCATGCGCGCGCGGAATTCATCGGCACGCTGTTTGAAGGACTCGCGGCGTTCGCGCCGGACGGCACCTTTCTGTCCGCGAATCGCAGCGCTTTGTTCCAGTTCGGGCAACCGCTCGCCGATCTGCAACGGCAATCGTTCGAGGCGCTGTTCGGCGTCGCCTTCCCCAAGCTGTTGCAGCAGCTCACTCGCGCGCCAGGCGAAAGCATCGTGCTGACGCTGCCGAGCGGCGTGCGCGTGCTCGCGCGCGGCGAGTATTCGGCGCCGCGTCATGTCGCGTCGGCTGATGGGGTGGCTCCTGCATTGGCGTCCGCCGGGGCGCGCCGCGCGGCACGGCTGGGTGAGCCGGCGCCGCTCGCCACGCTCGAAACGCTCGATACCAGCGACGCGCAGATGTCAGCGGTTCTGCGGCGCGTCGCGAAACTGCGCGGACGCGACATTCCGATTCTCGTCCTCGGCAAAACCGGCACCGGCAAGGAGTGGCTCGCGCGCGCGATCCACCAAGACTCGCCGCGGCGCAACGCGCCCTTCGTCGCGCTGAATTGCGCGTCGTTGCCGGAGACGTTGATCGAAGCGGAATTGTTCGGCTATGAAGACGGCGCGTTTACCGGCGCGAAGAAGCGCGGCAGCGTCGGCAAGATCGTGCAGGCGGATGGCGGCACGCTGTTTCTCGACGAAATCGGCGACATGCCGCTCGCCCAGCAAGTGCGCTTGATGCGCGTGCTCCAGGAGCGCAGCGTCGTGCCGCTCGGCGGGACGGGAACGGTTCCCGTGGATCTGCGCATTGTCTGCGCGACCCACCGCAATCTGCGCGAGATGATCGAGGCGGGCACCTTCCGCGAGGACCTCTATTACCGGATCAACGGACTCGTCGTGACCTTGCCGCCGCTGCGCGAGCGCACCGATCTCGCGGCGCTCGTCACGCGCATGCTGGCCTTGCAGCCCGACGGCGAGCGCCTGCCGCGCCGCGTCTCCGACGCCGTGCTGGAGCGATTCACGCAATGCCGCTGGCCGGGCAATCTGCGGCAACTGGCGAACGTGCTGCGCACCGCGAGCATCATGGCCGAAGGCGCGGAGCAGATCGAACTGGAGGATTTGCCGGACGACTTCCTGCAGGATTGTGTCGAGGCTCCGGCTAACGAACCTGCGCGATTGCCTGCGGCGTCAGCGTCAGCGTCAGCGAACGATGATGGCGCAAGCGTGGCCATTGAGCCGCCCGCTCAGGCATCGCCCGCCCGGATGGAGGAGTGGCAAGCCACGTTGATCGCGCAAACGCTCGCGCGACTCGACGGAAACGTCTCGGCGGCGGCCCGCGAGTTGGGGTTGGCGCGCAATACGGTGTACCGGTATTTGCGGCGCGGCGGCACGACGCATTGAAGCGGCGGACGGCTGAGGCGTACAGGTGCCGTGTGCATGCTTGCGCGTTCGCATGACATGAAGCGCTGCGACGCTCCAGACGCCGGAACGTCCGCGCATTCCACGCGCCGTGTAAAGTGACGCACTCCGTCACCGATTCACACGATGTCCGACTCCACTCGCCCGCCTCTCGTTCGCGTCGAGCCGCTCGGCACGAGTTTCGAAGCGCCCGATTCGCTCACGATTCTCGAAGCCGCCGGCTTTGCCAATCTGCGTCTGCCGCGTTCGTGCCGTAACGGCACGTGCCGCACGTGTCTATGCAAGATGACAACCGGACGCGTGCGTTACACGATCGAGTGGCCGGGTTTGAGCCGGGAAGAAAAAACGGAAGGCTATATTCTGCCGTGCGTGGCGATCGCGGAAACCGACGTGGTGATCGAAACGCCGGAGGCGGTCGAATTGCCGCCCCGGTAAATCCGCTCGCCGCAAGTCAGCGAACGCCATCAGCCCACCTATTGCGCGCTTTAACGCCCGCCCATCGCCCGGGCGATTTTCTTATCGGTGTTGTACTGGCTCAGCGCATAGACCGACCAGATCGCGGCCGGAATCCAGCCGATCAGCGTGATCTGCAAGATCAGGCAAATGATGCCGGCAAACGGACGCCCGATCGTGAAGAACTGGAACCACGGCAAAATGATGGCAAGCAATAAACGCATGCGGATTTCCTGTTTGTAATGACCCGTTAGTTGATCGGTGCGAAGCGCGGCACCTTCACGCCGTCCTGTTCGACCAACTCGAAAAACACCGAAGCCGGACGCGTCCAGATCGTACCATTGCTGGCTTTATAGACGATCATCGTGACGCTCGGATCGGACTCCAGCGTCGCCTCGCAAACCAGTTCGTAAATGCCGCCTTTGTAGTGCCGGTAGCGCACCATACGCATCTCCTTGAATTGATAACCACTGCGCGCTGGCGCCGCGGTTAAAACGTTCAACCGCCCTCTTTCATCTGCTTCAGAATCTTGTAGACGGTGGCGCGTCCCATCGTCAGCACGGCGGCCACGTAGTTCGCGGAACTGCGGCCGCGAAACGCGCCTTGCGCATGCAGCGCCTCGACGATTTCCCGCTTGTGTTCGCGCGTGAGCGCGTTGATGCCGATTTGCCGCTCGCGCAGCCACGTGTGCAGATACGTGTTGATGCGGTCCTGCCAGTCGTCGCGGAACAGATCTTCCGCCGGCGCGTCCGTCAGATTGCCGCCCTTAATGAACAGATCGAGCGTGGAGCGCACGTCCTCGAACACAGCGATATTGAAGTTGATGCACAGCATGCCGGCCGGCTTGCCGTCGTCGTCGAACAGGATGTTGCTCACGCAGCGCATGCGCCGGCCGTCCCAGTTGAGCTTCTCGTAGGGACCGATGGTCCGCCCGCGCGCCGCATAGTGGACCTCGTCGAGCACGGACGGCCCGCCCACTTCGAGCTTCGACAGATTGTTGACGAGATAGGCGATGGTCTGATCGCGCAGGTCGTGAATCACCACTTCGGCGCAGGGATAAAAGAGCGCCGCGATGCCGTCGGCGATGGGTGCGTAGCGGTCCAGCAGCAGGTCTTTCACAGGCGGCACGGTTGTCTTGCGCATTGGAAAATCGCAGTGTTCTGGAGATGCCGCGCCGCCTTTCCGCCAGCGAGGCGACGGCGAAGCGCGACGATTGAGCCGGCGACCCGGCCACGCGCGGAGCTTGTCCCAAGGCGACCTGCTTCGCGCGACGACTCGCCATTGTAGCGACCCCGCTTAAGGTGCGGCGACCGCGGCATCGGTCACGTCCTCAAAACCAGCAAGCCGCGCGGACCCGCCTGCTCATGACGATTTTTGTCCGCTTGGCGAGCGATTTTTTTTCGTGCGATAAAAGAACCCTCTATTTCACGGAGCAACAGATGGCCACGCTCGAAGCGTTTCGCGCCGTGCTCGACGACGAAGGCACGCCTGAGATCATCCGCAATCACATCATCGATTCGCTGCAATACGCGTTGCGCAATCACGGGCAAATCTTCACGTCGAAGGAAGTCGAATGGCTGGCCGTGTGGGACGACGCGCGCATTCCGCTCGCGGCCTCACGTGAGTTGCAAAAGCGCGTCGCCGAAACTTCCCGCTGAGCCATCGGGCCCCCGCCGGTTCTCGCCGCCACGGCGAGAACCCGCACCCGGCGCACCGCTCATGCGCCCCGCCATTCAGCGCGCCGCCCTCTCGCACTCAAAGCCCCGCCACATGGGCGGCTTGCCGGTGCGCGGAACATTTCGCTATCCAATCAGGCCCATTTAGTGCATCATATTGGAATAGCTGTATCCGCATTCGCAGCACTGGCAGCACCAGGCAGTCTCAAACCGGCATCTCCGCACTACCCCCGACTGTTCGACCGCCGCCCGTCGGCGATCCCGTCACTCCGGCAATGCGCCGCATGCATTCGCCGCCGCGAGTTGTGCAGCTGAGTCGTTCAGCTTTACGCGTCCGGTGTCCGCGCGACATCAGCGTGTTTCTTCTCCATCGAATCCGCGCTCAAGCCCTTGCCATCGGGCCTGCTGCGCCAATCTTTTTCCATGGCGGCGCGCCCCTAGGCGCTGCGCCGCCGGCCTGTCGTGCCGCGCGTAACACGCGTGACACGCCGGCCACGTAATACAGGACACATGCTTCATGAATTCAGTTGTCAAGACGTACAAGGGTTACGAAATTCATCCGCTCGTCTATCCGCGCCGCCCGGCGGACGGTCAAACGAGCCGCAATGCCGACGCAGGCTACGACGCGTCGGTGCGCATCTGCCGCGTGGGCGCCAATCCGGCTGCCGACGGGCGCGTGTTCCGTCTGCAATACCTGTTTCCGTTCGACGGCACGGGCAAGGCGCGCATCGCGTGCATGGCGCATGCTGAACAATTGATCGACGGTCGCGTGGACGGCCAGTCCGTCGCCGATCTTTGAGCGGTTTACTATCAGCGCATGGGCTGATGCCGCACAAACAGCGGGCCCAGGAGGGTCTACTGTCAACCGTATCCGATGTTGCGCCGCGCGGCTTCGCCGGCGGTCAACACCCCTTATCCCATCGACCAGGAGTTATGCATGGCGAAAGAAGAACTGCTTGAACTTGACGGTATCGTCGACGAAGTGCTTCCGGACAGCCGTTACCGCGTCACGCTCGACAACGGCGTCGTGGTTGGCGCTTACGCGTCCGGACGCATGCGCAAGAACCACATCCGTATTCTCGCGGGCGACCGCGTCACGCTGGAACTGTCGGTCTACGACCTGACCAAAGGCCGGATCAATTTCCGCCACAAAGACGAGCGCGCCACCGGTGGCGGCGGCGCCCGCAATTCGCAGTTCCGTCGCCGTTAAGGCCGACGGCACGCTGAGCGCGTCCCGCGCGTTCCTTGCGTGACCCATGCAGCTCGTTGCAGCTGTGCTGTTCGCGAAGCCTTTCGCGCGCCTTCTCCGGCTTGACTCGTTGACTCGAGCCTGAGCGGCGCGCTGCGGCGGCGCCGCGTTTCGTCCAGATGTGGTGCTCGATGGTGCATCGGCTTCGCGCCGCTGGCCGACTAGCGCTCCACTCTCTCTCGTTTCCCCTACTGTCCGAACACCGCTCCGAGCTTCTTCCCGGCGGCGCCTTCGCGCGCCTGCTCGAATCTGCCGAGCCGATCGGCAAGCGGCCACACGATGCGCCGCTTCGGTGCATCGCTCGTACATGCCCCGCTTCGGTGCGGCGGCGTCTGCCGGCATCGTGGATAAGTCCGTGATTGCGTTGCTTTCGATGCATCACGACCCCGATGGCACGCTTCTCGCTTAATTGATGTTCAGCCGTCGACGATTCCTACCCCATGCTGCGCGTTCTCCTCGTAACCGATACCGACAAGCCCATCGGCGATCTCCGTGACGCCCTCGCCCGCCTCGGCTACGAGATGCTGGCCGGCACCGCCACGCCGCAAGCGCTGCATCGCGTGGTCCAGAGCGAACGGCCCGACGTGATCATCATCGACACGGAATCGCCCTCGCGCGATACGCTCGAGCAACTCGCGGTGATGAACGCCACCGCGCCGCGCCCGGTGCTCATGTTCAGCCACGACGACAACCAGCAGTTGATCCGCGACGCGGTCGGCGCGGGCGTGACCGCGTATCTCGTCGAGGGTCTCGCCACGGAACGGCTTGCACCGATCCTCGAAGTCGCGCTCGCGCGTTTCGCGCAGGAGTCGCAGTTGCGCGAACGCCTCGCGCAGGCCGAGAGCGAACTCGCCGAACGCAAGCTGATCGATCGCGCCAAACGCCTGCTGATGGATCAGCAGAAAATCACCGAACACGCCGCCTACGCCAGTCTGCGCAAGCGCGCCATGAACCAGGGCGTCAAACTCGCCGAGGTCGCGCGCGCCATCGTGGCGGCGGCCGACCCGCCCAAATGAAGCGCCGCCCATGAACGCTCCCACTTCCCTCGCCTCGCCGCTCGCCTCGGGGCCGCTCGAAAAAACCCATCTGCGGCTCGGCTTCGTCGCGCTCTCCGACGCCGCGCCGCTCGTCGCCGCGAAGCTGCTCGAATTCGGCCACGCGCATGGCCTGACGCTGGAGCTTTCCCGTCAGCCGTCGTGGGCCGCCGTGCGCGACAAGCTGCTGTCGGGCGATCTCGATGCGGCGCACGCGCTCTACGGGCTCGTCTACGGCGTGCAACTCGGCCTGGGCGGTCCGCAAACGGACATGGCCGTGCTGATGGTGCTCAACCGCAACGGCCAGGGCATCACGCTGTCGAACCGACTCGCCGACGCGCTCGCCGAGCAGCGCACGCTGCCCAAGGCGCTCGCGACGCTCGGCCGCAAGCCCGTGTTCGCGCAGACCTTCCCCACCGGCACGCATGCGATGTGGCTGTACTACTGGCTCGCGTCGCAAGGCGTGGATCCGTTGCGCGACATCGAAAGCGTGGTGATTCCGCCGCCGCAGATGGTCGCCGCGCTCGCCGACGACAAGCTCGACGGCCTGTGCGTGGGCGAGCCGTGGAACGCGATGGCCGAAGCCGAAGGCGTCGGCAGGACGATCGCGTATACGAGCGAGGTGTGGCCCGATCATCCCGAGAAAGTGCTGGCCTGCCGGCGCGATTTCGTCAGCGCGAATCCGAACGCCGCGCGCGCGCTCGTGCAGACGATGCTCGAAGCCTGCCGCTGGCTCGACGGCGCGGGACATCGCGAGGAAATCGCGCGCTGGCTCGCGCGGCCCGAGTACATCGGCATCGACGAAGCCCTGATTGCCGCACGCCTCGGCGACGAGATCGCCGCCTCCACGCCGCGCGGCCTGCCCGTACGTTTCTTCGACGACGGCGCCGTGAACTATCCGCATGCGTTCGAGGGCGCGTGGTTCGTCACGCAGTTCGAGCGCTGGGGCATGATCGACGCGCGCGCGGATTACGCGCAGATCGCGGCGCGGGTCAATCAGACGCAGTTGTATCGCGAGGCGGCCGCAGGCGTGGGCGTGGCGGTGCCCGCCGGTCACACCGCGCAGGTATTCATCGACGGCAAGGTGTGGGGCGACAGCACGCCCTCCGCGGGATACGCGCAAAGCTTCACGATCCGCCGGTAAGGCGCGGGAAACGTCACGCCGGCTCTAATGCCGGAAACAGCACGCTCACCACCAGCCCGCCACCGGGCGCATCGCTCAACGCGATCAGCGCGCCGTGAACGCGCGCGATTTCCCGCACGATCGACAAGCCCAGCCCGCTGCCCTCGACCGTCTGCGTCGCCTCGCTGCGATAGAAGCGTTCAAAGACCGCCTCGCGTTCACCAACAGGAATGCCGGGGCCGTTGTCGATCACTTGCAGCAGCGGCTGCCCGTTCTCGCTCGCGACGCGCACGGTGATCACCGCGCCGTCGCCCGAATAACGGATCGCGTTGTCGATCAGATTGCCGACCAGCTCCGCGAGCAGATCGGTCTGACCCATGACCTCGATGCGCTCGTCCTGTTCGAAGCCGAGATCGATGCCGCGCGAGCGCGCCACCGGCGACCAGTCGAGCGTCACGCTGCGCGCCACCTTATGCAGCGGCACCGCGGCATGCTTGACCGTATAGCCGCTGTCCGCGTCGAGCCGCGAGAGCGACAGCAACTGCTGCACGATGCGCACCGCCTGCTGCACCGCGCGATTCAACCGCCGCAAATGGACGCCTTGCCGGCGATTGCCGCTCGGGTTGTCCTCGCCGCAAGAAGCGGAACCCACACCGACGCCAGCACCCACGCCGTCGCTGTCGCGCAGCGCCAGTTCCGCTTCCGCCTGAATCACCGCCAGCGGCGTTTTCAACTGATGCGCGGCGTCGTTGAAAAAGCGCCGGCGCGACAACTGCATCAACTGCGTGCGGCCAATGTACTGATTGATCGAATCGACGAGCGGCGCCACTTCGCTCGGCAAGCCCACGGTATCGAGCGGCGTGGGGTCGTCCTCGGCGCGCGCGGCGACTTTCGCCGACAAGCGGTTCAACGGCCGCAAGCCACGCGCGACCCCCAGCCATACGATGCCGAGCGCGAGCACCACCAGCAGAAATTCCTGTTGCAGCGAGCCGGTGAGAATCTCGCGCGCCAACGCCTGGCGCTGCTCGATCGTTTCGCCGACCCTCACGAGCACCACGCGCGTCTGCGCGCTCGGCACGTCGTGCACGGGCAGCCTCAGCATCGCGATGCGCAGCGGCCGGCCGCGAAACACGCCGTCATAGAACCGCACGCTGTAGGGCTCGGCCGGCGCTTTTTTCGCGTCCGGCAGATCGGGATAGCCCGTCACCACGGCGCCGCCCTCTTCACGAATCTGATAGTAGATATTGCCGCCGCCGTTCGACTCGAACATCTCGAGAGCAAGGTACGGCAGATCGACTTCGATCCTGCCGTCGCGCAAGCGGATGCCGTCGCGTATCGAACGCAACGAAAATTCCAGCGTGCGATCGAAGGCCGCGTGCGCCGCGTTCATCGCGCGCTGATACGTGAGCCATGCGTCGAACGCGAGCAATAACAGCAGCGGCAACAGCAGCCATAGCGCCACCCGCACGCGCAGATTCGGCCGCGTCATGGGCCTTTGGCTTCCAGCAGATAGCCGAGCCCGCGCAGCGTCACGATGCCGACCGAACTGTGTTCGAGTTTCTTGCGCAAGCGGTGCACGTAAATCTCGATGGCGTCCGCATTCACCGATTCGTCGAGCCCGAAAATTTTCTCCGACAACGTGTCCTTGTTGATCGCGCGACCGTTGCGCAGGATCAGCACTTCGAGCACCGAACGCTCGCGCGGCGTCAACGCGAGCGGTTCGCCGTCGAGCGTGAAGCCGCGATCCACGCTGTCGTAAAGCAGCGTGCCGCATTGCGCATGCAAGGGCTCCTGCCCATGACTGCGGCGCAACAATGCACGTGCGCGCGCTTCCAGTTCGGTGAGCGCGAAAGGCTTGGCGAGATAGTCGTCGGCGCCCAGATCGAGACCGCGCACGCGCTCTTCCACCGAACCGTGCGCGGTGAGGATCAGCACCGGCACCGCGTTGCGGCGCGCGCGCAGACGGCGCAGCACTTCGAGCCCGTCGAGCTTCGGCAAGCCGATATCGAGAATCACCAACGCGTAGTCTTGCGTGCGCAGAACGTGGTCGGCGGACTCGCCGTCGTGCATGCAATCGACGGTGAGTTTCGCGCTCGTCAGCGCGTCGGTCAGCGAGCGGGAAAGGATCGGATTGTCTTCGACGAGCAGCACACGCATGAGCAAAATCCCAGGGAAATCCATGAGGCGAATTCGACCATTGTCACTCATTTCTTTCAAAAACTGAAAGCGTTCAGAAAGCGCGCGTCTCTTACCATTCGCTCACACAAAACAAACACAGTGTTTTCTGGAGGAAGACGTGAAAATCTCTTTGAAGTGCCTCGCAGTTGCTGTTGCCTTTGCCGCAAACTCAGTGTGGGCGGCGTTTCCCGCGGGTTATCCCGGTGACTATCAGAGCACCGTCGACGCGGCGAAGAAGGAAGGAAAGCTGATCGTCTATTCGGTCACGGACACCGCGCTCGTGCGTCCGCTCATCAAGGACTTCGAAAGCCTGTACGGCATCAAGGTCGAATACAACGATATGAACAGCACGGAGCTGTACAACCGCTTCATCAGCGAAAACGCGGCCAGCAGCACGAGCGCCGACGTGTTGTGGAGCTCCGCGATGGACCTGCAAGTGAAGCTCGTCAACGACGGCCTGATGGCGACCTACGACTCGCCCGAGGCGAAGCAGTTGCCGCAGTGGGCGCAGTACCAGAAGCAGGCCTACGGCACCACGTATGAGCCGCTCGCGATCGTCTACAACAAGCGGCTGCTCGCGGCCGGCGACGTGCCGCAAACGCGCGCCGACCTCATCAAGCTGCTGCAAAGCAAGCCCGACCAGTTCAAGGGCAAGGTCACGACCTACGACATCGAGAAGTCCGGCGTCGGCTTCAACTATCTGACGCAAGACGCGCGCGTCAATCCGCAAGTCACGTGGGATCTGGTGAAGGCGATGGGCGCCACCGGCCCGAAGCTGCAATCGAGCACCGGCGCGATGATGGAGCGTATTTCGTCGGGTGAAAACCTGATCGGCTACAACATTCTCGGCTCCTACGCGCTCACCAAGGCGAAGAAAGACCCGTCGATCGGTTATGTCTATCCGAAAGACTACACGCTGGTGGTGAGCCGCCTCGTGACGATCTCGAAGAAGGCGAAAAGCCCGAACGCCGCCAGGCTGTGGGTCGATTATCTGCTGTCGCAACGCGGCCAGACCTTGCTCGCGAATCAGGCGAGCCTGTTCTCGATCCGCTCCGACGTGGAAGGCGAAACGTCGATGGCCGGTCTGACGAAACAGCTCGGCGATTCGCTCAAGCCGATCCCGATCGGCGCGGGCCTGCTGGTCTATCTCGACCAGTCCAAACGGCTTGAATTCCTCAAGCAATGGCAACAGTCGATCAAGCGCTAAACCTCGCTTGACCTGACGGCGTCCACGCGAAAAGCGCGGGCGCCGGGCCTTCTCTCACTACCTGTCGATATGCGGCTTCATTCGCCGCAGGGGGACACTCATGCTTTCTACTAGCGCACCCGCACGCCGCGATAGCGCGCCGCTCGCAGCCGACGGCGGCCCGATCGGCGCCTTGCCGCGAGGCGGCTTGCAGCCGTTCGCGGGACTGCTGCGCTGGCTCGTCGTCGCGGTGCTCACCATCGCGGTGGCGCTGCCGCTCGGCTTCATCCTGTTTCAGAGCGTGCTCAATGCGCCGTTCTTCGACGCCAACCGCACGCTCGGCCTCGCCGGCTTCCAGTTCATTTTCAGCGACCCGGATTTCTGGTCCGCGTTGAAGAACTCCTTCATCATCGCGGGCGGGATGCTGTTCATCTCGATCCCGCTCGGCGGCATTCTCGCGTTCCTGATGGTGCGCACCGACCTGCCCGGCCGCCGCTGGCTCGAACCGATGCTGCTCACGCCCGTATTCGTCTCGCCGATGGTGCTCGCGTTCGGCTACGTGGTCGCGGCCGGCCCGGTCGGCTTCTACTCGGTCTGGTGGAAGGCGCTGTTCGGCACCGCCGAAGCGCCCTGGACCGTGTACTCCGTTCTCGCGATCACGATCATCGTCGGCCTCACGCATGTGCCGCACGTGTACCTGTATTCGTCGGCGGCGCTGCGCAATCTCGGCTCGGATGTCGAGGAAGCGGCGCGCGTCGCCGGCGCGCGGCCGTTTCGCGTCGCGCTCGACGTGAGCCTGCCGATGACGCTGCCCGCGCTGCTGTTCGCCGGCGTGCTGGTGTTCTTCCTCGGCTTCGAGGTGTTCGGCCTGCCGCTCGTGCTGGGCGACCCCGAAGGGCACCTCGTGCTGGCCACCTATCTGTATAAGCTCACCAACAAGCTCGGCGTGCCGTCCTATCACCTGATGGCCGCGGTCGCGGTGTGCATCGTCGCGATCACGTTTCCGCTGGTGCTGTTGCAACGCTGGCTGCTCAAGAGCGCGAACCGTTTCGTCACGGTCAAGGGCAAGGCGGGACGTCAGACCGTGCTGCCGCTCGGCGCATGGCGTTGGGTGGCGCTCGCGATCGTCGCGCTGTGGCTGATGCTCACCGTCTTCGTGCCGCTCTCCGGCATCACGTTGCGCGCGTTCGTCACCAACTGGGGCGAAGGCGTGAAGCTCGCCGAAGTGCTGACGCTCGCCAACTTCACCGACCTGTTCGAGCAGGACAACCTGGTGCGCGCGATCCTGAACACGCTCGGCATCGGCGTGTTCGGCGGCGCGCTGGCGGTGGGCTTCTATTCGCTGGTGGCGTTCGCGGGCCATCGCCGCAACGACTGGGCCACGCGCCTGCTCGATTACCTCGTGCTGCTGCCGCGCGCGGTGCCGGGCCTGCTCGCCGGTCTCGCGTTCCTGTGGATCTTCCTGTTCGTGCCGGGCTTGAAGGAACTGAAGAGCTCCATGTGGAGCATCTGGATCGCGTACACGGTGGTGTGGCTCGCCTATGGCATGCGCCTGATTCAAAGCGCGCTGCTGCAAGTCGGCCCCGAACTCGAGGAAGCGGGACGCAGCGTCGGCGGCACCCGCGCCCGCGTGAGTCTCGACGTGACGCTGCCGCTCGTGCGCTTCGGTTTGCTCGCGGCGTGGCTCCTGATCTTCATGATCTTCGAGCGCGAATACTCGACGGCCGTCTATCTGCTCTCGCCGGGAACGGAAGTGATCGGCGCGCTGCTGGTGTCGCTGTGGGCGACCGGCGCGGTCGATCAGGTCGCGGCGCTTTCTGTCATCAACATCGCGATGGTCGGCGTCGGACTCGGCGTCGCCCTGCGCTTCGGAGTGAAATTGCATGGATAAGCTCTCGGTCGACAACCTCTTTCTCAGCTATGGCGACAACCCGATTCTGAAGGGCGTGTCGTTCCAACTGAACCCCGGCGAAGTGGTGTGCCTGCTGGGCGCATCGGGCAGCGGCAAGACCACGCTGCTGCGCGCGGTCGCCGGGCTCGAACAACCGTCGTCGGGCCGCATCGAGCTGGACGGCAAGGCTTTCTTCGACGGCGCGGCGAAGGTCGATCTGCCGGTCGAGCAGCGCTCGCTCGGTCTCGTGTTCCAGTCGTATGCGCTGTGGCCGCATCGCACCGTGGCGGACAACGTCGGCTACGGCTTGAAGCTGCGGCGCGTATCGGGCGCCGAGCAGAAAAAGCGCGTGCAGGGCGCGCTCGATCAGCTCGGCCTCGGCCACCTCGCCGCGCGCTATCCGTATCAGCTTTCGGGCGGACAGCAGCAGCGCGTCGCGATCGCGCGCGCGCTGGTCTACAACCCGCCGGTGATTCTGCTCGACGAGCCGCTGTCGAATCTCGACGCCAAGCTGCGCGAGGAAGCGCGCGCCTGGTTGCGCGAACTGATCGTGTCGCTGGGTTTGTCCGCGTTGTGCGTCACGCACGACCAGACCGAGGCGATGGCGATGTCCGACCGCATCCTGCTATTGCGCAACGGCCGCATCGAACAGGAAGGCACGCCCGCCGAACTGTACGGCTCGCCCCGCTCGCTTTACACGGCGGAGTTCATGGGCAGCAACAACCGCATCGACGCGCGCGTCGCCTCGGTGGACGGCGAGCGCGTGACCCTCGCCGGCGACGGCTGGCAATTGCAGGCCCAAGCCCGCGAAGCGCTCACCGCCGGGCAAAACGCCCAGGCCGTGATCCGCCTCGAACGCGTGCAGGTCGCCGACGGTCCGGGCGCGAACCGGCTCGAAGCCGAACTCATCACCTCGATGTATCTCGGCGACCGCTGGGAATACCTGTTCCATTGCGGCGCCCTGCGCCTGCGCGCGTTCGGCCCGGTGCCGCGCGCCGCCGGCCGTCACTGGATCGAATTCCCCGCCAACGACTGCTGGGCCTTCGCGCAAGCCAGTTGAAACGCGGGCGGCAGCGCCCCAACCGAAGCAAACAAAATCAACCACAGGAGACTCTTGATGAAGTGGAGCATGAAGAAAGCAACCCTCGGCGCAACCTGCATGGGACTCGCCGGTTTCGCGGCGAGCGCGCAGGCGCAATCCAGCGTGACTTTGTATGGGATCGTCGATGCGGGCATCGAATATGTGAATCATGCGAGTGCGGACGGCAGCGCGACGCGCCTCGTGTCGGGCGGCAAGAACACCTCGCGTTGGGGCCTGCGCGGTGTCGAGGACCTTGGCGGCGGACTGAAGGCGGTGTTCCAGTTGGAGAGCGGCATCAACATCGCCAACGGCCAGTTCGACGACAGCGGCGGCGCGATCTTCGACCGCCGCGCGACGATCGGCCTGAAAAACCGCTTCGGGCAGATCACGCTCGGCCGCAATTTCACGACCACCTACGACTACATGCTGCAGTTCGACCCGATGGGTTACGCGCCGAACTACTCGTGGGCGACCTCATCCACCGCGACGGGCGGCCGTAAAGACGGTTTGTTCTCGCGCTCGTCCAACGCCGTGCGTTACGACGGCACGTTCTCCGGCTTCAAGTTCGGCGCGATGTACGGCTTCGGCAACGTGCCGGGCAGCATGAAGTCGAGCTCCAAATACGACTTCGCGCTCGGCTACGAGACCGGTCCGTTCGCCGCCGTCGTCACCTTCGACCGGCAGAACGGCGCGAACGACAGCGTGACCCCCGCGGATACCACGAATTACATTCAAGGCATTCATGCGGGCTTGAGCTACGACTTCGGGCCGGTCAAGGCGATGGCCGGATATCGCAACTACCGCCGCACGTTCCACACCGCCACGCCGACCTTGCGCAGCGACATGTACTGGCTCGGCGGGCAATACGAGGTGACGCCGTTCTTCTCGCTGTTTGCCGCGGTCTATCATCAGAACATCAAGGACGGCAGCGACGCCGATCCGACGCTGTTCTCGCTGCGCGCGCAGTACGCGCTCTCGAAACGCACTGTGCTGTATCTGGCGGGCGGCTATGCAATGGCGAAGCATGACAACGCGGTTAGCCTGTCGCGCGATCTGACCGGCGCGGCGGATACGCAGGCGGGTGTCACGGCGGGTCTTCAGCACCGTTTCTAAGGCGGTTCGACGCTTGGAAACAGAACGAGGCGCGCGGGCGGTTCATCGCCCGACGCGCCTCGCGCGTTTCATGGCGCCGCGCGCAGCTCATGGCGTCGCGCGCGGCGCACGTTGCCGCTCAGAAGTTGAAGTTGTCGATATTGCTCGAATCGAACGTGGTCGGCGGTCCGAGAATGATTTCGCCTTGCGGGCCGATCGTGCGTTTGCCGAGCTTGCCCGCGTCGAACGACTCGCCCTCCTTACCCGTGATCGCGCCGGAAGCGAGGCTCGCCGCCGCATAGCCGGCCAGATAACCGAGCTGGTTCGGGTCCCACAACTGGAACGCCTTGACCGTGCCGTTCTTGACGAACGCGCGCATCTGGTTCGGCGTGCCCAGGCCCGTCACCGCCACCTTGCCCTTGCTCGACGACGACGAGATATAGCGCGCCGCCGCCGCGATGCCGACCGTGGTCGGCGCGACGATCGCCTTCAGGTTCGGATACGCCTGCAACAAGCCTTGCGTTTCGACGAACGACTTCTGATCGTCGTCGTTGCCGTAGGCGATTTTCACGAGCTTGATCTTCGAATACTCGGGCTTCTTCAACTCCTCCTGCATCCACTTGATCCACGTGTTCTGATTGGTTGCGTTGGGCGTGGCCGACAGCACCGCGAACTCGCCCTCGCCGCCGATCAGCTTCGACACGAGTTGAATCTGCCCGCGGCCGATGCCCTCCGCATTCGCCTGATTGACGAACAATTGCCGGCCCTCGGGCGCGGTGTCCGAGTCGAAGGTCACGACCTTGATGCCTTGCGACATCGCTTTCTTCAGATACGGCACCACCGCGTTGGCGTCGTTGGCGGCGATCACAATCGCGTCCTGCCGTTGCGTGATGAGCGTATTGATGTATTGCACCTGCGACGACGCGCCCGCATCCGACGGTCCCACCACCTTGCCCACGCCGCCGAACTCCTTGATCGCGGCCATGCCGCCGTCGTCGGCGATTACTTCATAGGGATTGTTGATCTGCTTCGGCACGAACGCGATCTTCAGGCCGTTTTTCAGGCCGGCGGCCGAGGCGGCGCAACTGATCGCCACGAGCGCCACGCAAAGCGCGGCCGTGCCGGTGTGACGTAGAGGTTTGAACATGAAGTGTCTCCTGCCTTGTTGTTGGACGTGATGGTGTCCGGGTTGTCGATCTGACGTTATAAAGAAGCGGACTTCGCGATGAAACGCCGGTCGCGCGCCGCGCGCCAGCGGGCAACCAGATTGGGAATCAGCACGGAGGCCAGCAGCAGCGCGCCGGTGACGATCGTCAGCGTTTCGCTCGATACGTCGTCGAGCGTGAGCGCATTTTTCAGCACGCCGATGATCAGCAGCGACAGCAGCACGCCGATCATCGAGCCGCGTCCGCCGAAAATGCTCACTCCGCCGAACAGCACCGCCGCGATCACCGACAACTCGAAACCCTCGCCGTTGTCGCCGCGCGCGCTGGTGAAGCGCAGCGTATAGACGACGCCCGCCAACGCGCTCATCGCGCCGGACAGCACGAACAGGCGCAGCCTGATCCTCGCCACTTCGATGCCGGAAAACGCCGCCGCCGTGGGATTCGCGCCGATCGCATAGAGGCTGCGGCCGAACGCGGTGGCTTGCAGCAGCACCGTGAACAGCACCGCGCCGACGATCACGATCACGAACGGCAACGGAATGAAGGTCGAGCCGAGCGTTTCCATGCCGAAGGCCGTATAGCCAGGCGGAAAATCCGCGACCGCCTGGTCTCCGAGCAGCACGTAAGCGAGGCCGCGAAACAGCGCGAGCGTGCCGATCGTGACCGCGAGCGAAGGCAGGTTGAGCTTCACGATCGCGAGGCCGTTCAGCCAGCCGGCCAGCGCGCCGGCAATCAGCACCAGCACGATCACGAGCGGCATGGGCAGGCCCATGTGCCATAGCACGCCCATCAACGCGCTGGACGCGCCCAGTACGGACGCCACCGAAAGATCGATTTCCGCGGCGACGATGATGAGCGTCATCGGCAGCGCCATCAACGCGATCTCGGTGAGGTCGGCCAATACGTTGCTCAGATTCGCGCCGGTGAGAAATACCGGCGACAACCAGCGCCCGAGTCCGAGCGACAACATCAGCACGATCATCAGCAAAACTTCCCATTGCAGCGGCGTTTCGCGTTTGCGCGTGAGCAGCGCGGAATCCGGTTTAGCCATGATCGCGTTTCCTCATCATGCGTTTGGCGACGGAGCGGGCCAGCAAGGTATCGGCGGTGATCGCCGCGACGATCAGCGCGCCTTCGATGGCCTGCTCCCAGAATGGCGACACGTGCAGCACGACGAGCGCGATGCTGATCACGCCCAGCACCAGCGCGCCGAGCGTCGCGCCGAGTATCGTGCCGACGCCGCCGGTAATCGCCACGCTGCCGATCACCGCCGCCGCGACCACCTGCAATTCGATGCCCTTCGCGGTGCTCGCGTCGACGGTGCCGAAACGCGCGAGCCACAGCGCGCCCGCGAAGCCGGCAATCGCGCCGGAGAGCAGAAAGCCCGCCATCACGCGGCGCTCGACGTTCACGCCGGCGAGTCGCGCGGCCTCGGGATTGGAGCCGATCGCATAGTGCTCGCGGCCGCCGCGAAACTGCTTGAGGTACACGGCGAGGCCGGTCAGCACGACGAGCGCGATCAGCGCGAGCGTCGGAATGCCGAGCCACGTGCCGGTCGCGAGACCGGAGAACGACTCGGGCAGACTGGTGGCGTTGATCTGCCCGCCGTGCACCCACGCGTAGTCCGCGCCGCGAAAGATGTATAGCGTGGAGAGCGTCGCCACCAGCGAGGGCACGCGCCCCACCGCCACCAGCAGCGCATTGATGCCGCCGGCCATCAGCCCGATCGCGAGTCCGGCGGCCAGCGCGACCAGCACCGGCATATGCGGGAACGCGACGTACAGACTGCCGACCGCATACGCGCTGACGCCGACCGTCGAACCCACCGAGAGATCGATGTGCCGCATCAGGATCACCACCGTCATGCCGGCTGTCAACAGGCTGATGATCGACACGTTGAGCAGCACGTCGCGCAGATTCTGCAGATTGAGGAACTGCGGTTTTGCGAGCGCCGTGCCCACGATCAGCAGAATCAGCACGACGAAGAGGGTCGTTTCGCGGCTCTTCGCGACGCCCGCAACGAAGCCGCCCGGCGCGTTGGTTGAGCGCTTTGCCACCGGCGCCTGCACCGGCGCGGGATGAGTCGATGAATGGCGCATCATGCGGCGTGCCCCAACGGTGGAACCGGTTGGCCGAGCGCGGCGCCCATGATGCGTTCCTCGTCGGCTTCGGCGCGCGCTATTTCCGCGCTGATCCGCCCTTCGTGCATCACCAGCACGCGGTCGGCCATGCCGAGCACTTCGGGCAATTCGCTCGAAATCATCAGCACGGCCATGCCCTCGCGCACCAGTTCGGCCAGCGCGCCATACACCTCGGCCTTCGCGCCGACGTCGATGCCGCGCGTGGGTTCGTCGATGATCAGCACTTTCGGCCCGGTTGCGAGCCATTTGCCGAGCACCACCTTCTGCTGATTGCCGCCCGACAGCGTGCCGACTGGCGCGTTGGGGTCGCCCGCTTTCAGACGCAAGCGCGTGCCCCATTGATTCGCGAGTTGCGTCTCGCTGCGCGTGGAGATGAGACCATGTTTGACGAGCCGGCCGAGCACCGTCATCGACGCATTGCGCGCGATGCTCAGTTCCAGCGCGAGCCCCTGCTGCCGACGGTCTTCCGGCACCAGCGCGAGGCCGGCGCGCACCGCCGCGGCCGGACTGCCCGCCTTGAGTGGCTGGCCGCCGATCCAGATCTCGCCCGAATCGAGCGGATCGATGCCGAAGATCGCCCGCGCGACTTCGCTGCGCCCCGCGCCCACCAGACCGGCCAGCGCGACGATCTCGCCGGCGCGCACGTCGAAGGAAATGTCCTTGAATACGCCCACGCGCGTGAGGCCGCGTACCGACAGGCGCACGTCGCCCGGCGGCAGATCGGCTTTCGGATAGAACGTCTCCAGATCGCGGCCCACCATCTTCGTGACGATTGCCTCGGTGGTGAGATCGGCGGTGAAGCCGTCGAACACCTTTGCGCCGTCGCGCATGATCGTGACACGCTGCGTCAGCGCGAAGACTTCGTCGAGCCTATGCGTGATGAAGAGAATCGCCACGTCGCGCTCGCGCAGCTTGCGCACGATCGCGAAGAGCCGTTCCACTTCGGGCAACGAGAGCGCGGCGGTGGGCTCGTCCATGATCAGCACGTTCGCGTTCAGCGACAAGGCCTTGGCGATTTCGATCACCTGCTGATCGGCAATCGACAAGCCGCGCACCAGTTGATCCGCGCGCAGATCCACGCCGAGCGACGCCAGCAAGCCGTCCACCTCGCGGCGCATCGCGTCGTATTGGATGCGGCCGATCCGATCGACCGGCTGCCGTCCCATGAAAATGTTCTCCGCGATCGACAGATCGAAGAACAGCGTCGGCTCCTGGTAGATCACCGCAAGACCCGCGTCGCGCGCTTCGGCAGGCGTCGCAAAACGGCGCGCCACGCCGTCCACCAGCAGCTCGCCGCTATCCGGCTGATGCACGCCCGCGAGAATCTTCACGAGCGTCGATTTGCCCGCGCCGTTTTCGCCGAGCAGCGCATGCACTTCGCCCGGCCATAGCGCGAGGTCGCCGTCCGACAACGCTCGGACCCGGCCGAATGATTTACTCGCGTGCCGCAGTTCGAGCCTGGGCACGGCGGATAGGGGTTGCTGCACTGCTTGTCTCCTTTCTTTTTGGCTTCTGTTCGCTTACCGCGGTTTTCGTGCGGTTTTAATGCGGTTTTCGTGCGGCCTCAGATGCGGTAGAAGCGCTCCGCATTACGGCGAAACAGCGCTTCTTTCTCGGCGACGCTCGCACCCTCGACGATCGCCGCATAGGCGCGCCATAGATCCGTGTAAGAGCCGAACAAGCGATCGACGGGGAAATTCGACGCGAACATCGCGCGCTCGACGCCGAACGTGTCGATCGTTTCAAGCACGTAAGGCCGCAGGCTTTCGACAGTCCATCGATGATCGAACATCGCAAGCCCGCTGATTTTCACCGCGATGTTCCGACAGCCGGCCAGCAGGCGCATGCCGTCGCGCCACGCGCGATAACCGGCCACGCTGCCGCGATCCACGAACATGCCCGCATGATTGACGATGAACAGCGTGTCGCCGTGCGCGCGCGCCAGCGCGGCGGCTTCTTCCATCTGCGACGGATACAGTTGCAGATCGAACGACATGCCATATCGGCGCAGCAAGGCGAAGTGCTCGCGCCATTGCGGCTCGCGCATGAAATGACGGCCGACGTAGTCGAACAGCCTGTTCTCGTGCACGTTCAGTATCTGCCGTATGCCGCGCGTGTTGGCGAACGACGCGTGCGCTTCGAGCACGGCGGGCGCGTTCGCCGCCGAGAGATCCACGGCGGCCACGATCGCATTCGGCATGCCGCGCGATTCCTTGCGATCCGCGATGGACTGCAACCAGCGGGTCTCCTCGACCGGATCGGCGGGATCGTGATTCGCCTCGACGTGCACCAGTTTCAGCACCTCGATATCGCCCGTCTCGCCGAGCAGGTCGTCGAGCAGATAGTCGTGCTTCAACGCGCGCGCGTCGCCGACGAACGACACGCCGGGGTTTTCCAGCCACGGATAGCGATGCGTCTTCAGATCCCACAGATGGATATGCGAATCGACAACCTGCATGCGACACTCTCCGCCGTGTTGTTGGCCTTGCGTTGGCAAGTCAGCAACGTCAATTCATTGAACTCAAACGAAAGACCGGTTCGAGCGGCTGTTGAAGCGGTGTATGGTCCGGCGCGGCCTGCATGATGTCGGCCATGTACTCCCACCATTTGCGCATCACGTCGAGTTGCGGCAACTCGTGCATCGCGTGATTCGTGGTGCGCGTGAGAATGGCGAAGAGATGATTCGACTCCGCGTCGAAGAAAATCCGGTACTCGCGCACGCCGGCGTTGTGCAATGCGTCAACCAGTTCGGGCCAGATTTGCGCGTGACGTCGTTCGTATTCCTCGCGCATGCCGGGGTTGAGCACCATACGGAAAGCGATTGTTTCCATGCCTGTCTTCCCTCGAAGGCGGGCATCTTCCCGCCGAAACGTGCAAGCACCCGATGCGACTATAATTCCTGCGTCGATAGCATCTCAATCCGTTGTTGGGATTGGGCGATCCACAAACCGAATCGCACCGGAACCATGAGCCAACACGCAGCCACCGTCGCCCTCGTCAATCGGCTCAAGTTCAAGCACCTCGCCCTGCTCGTCGCGCTCGACGACGCCCGCAATCTCCATCAAGCCGCCGAAGCGGTCAACGTCGCGCAGCCCAGCGCGAGCCGCATGCTCGGCGACATCGAGGAAGCGTTCGGCTTCCTGCTGTTCGAGCGCAACGCGCGCGGCATGACGCCCACGCCGCTCGGTGTGGTCACGTTGGCCTACGCGCGGCGCGCGCTCGCCGAGTTGACCCGTTTCGCCGAAGACCTCGACGTGAAGCGCCGCGGCGGCCATGGACAGTTGACCGTCGGGGCGATCATGGGCGCCGCGCCCGATCTGCTCGCGATGGCGGTTGCCGCGCTGAAAACCGAAAGCCCCTTGCTCAACGTGCGCATTCTCGGCGAAACCAGCGACCAGGTCGTGCAATTGCTGCATCGCCGCGAGGTCGACCTCGCGCTCGGACGGCTGACCAGTCCGCTGCAACACAACGATTTCAGTTTCGAGCCGCTCGCGCGCGAAACCTTGCTGCTCGTCGTGCGTTCGGTGCATCCGCTCGCGCAGCGCACGCGCGTCACGCTGCGCGAACTGATCGACTGGCCGTGGGTCGCGCAACCGGTTACGAGCCCGGCGCGCGTGTTGTTCGAAGAAGAACTCGCGCGCGCGGGACTCGCGACGCCGGTGAACCTGACCGAATGCGCGTCGATCTTCGCGACGCTGCAATTGCTTGAAAACTACGATGCGGTGGCGATGCTGCCGGAGTCGGTCGTGCGCGATCATGTGCGCGGCAAATTGCTGGTCGCATTGCCGCTCGAAATCGGCAAGAGCCTCTCCGGCTTCGGCATTCTCACGCGCAAGGAAGAACCCCTCGCCGAACCGGCGCTGCGTTTCATCGACCTGTTGCGCGGCTTCTCGCGCAAGCTCGCACGCGACGATTCCGCGCCGTCCGCGGCGGACCCCGCCAGCGCGCCGGCTACGACTCATTGAATTCGGCATCGCGCGTTATTTCAGCGTTATTGCAGCGTGATTTCAACGTCATTGCAGGTTGACGAACAGGCCGCCGTCCACCAGCAAGGCCGCGCCCGTCACATAGCGCGCGCGGTCGGAGGCGAGAAACACCACGCAATCGGCGACGTCTTCCGGGCGGCCCAGGCGGCCGAGCGGAATGCGCTTTTCGAAGTAGGCTTTTTTCGCTTCGTCGGCAAGATCTTCCGCGTTCAGGTCGGTAGCGATGGTGCCCGGCATCACCGAATTGCAGCGAATGCCGAAGGGCCCCAACGCGACCGCGCACGATTGCATCAGCGAATGCACGCCCGCCTTGGTGGGCGTGTAATGCGTCTGCATGCCGCCGCCGACTAGCGCGCTGATCGAACTCGTCGCCACGATCGCGCCGCCCGTGCCCTGCGCCTTCATCTGCTGGGCGGCCGCTTGCGTGACGTAGAACGCGCCGTTCAGATTCACCGCCACCGTCGACTCCAACACTTCCGGCGGCATGTCGAGAAAGGCGTGAAACGGACAAATACCGGCGTTGCTCGCGAGCACGTCCACCTTGCCGAACGCTTCGACCGTATGGCGCACGAGCTGCTGACCGGTTTCGCGCGCGGCCACGTTGCCTTCGATCGCGATCGCGCGCCGCCCCAGCGCCTCGATTTCGCCGACCACTTCCGCGACGGCGGAACGGCGCCCATACGATGCGTCGTTATCGCCCCAGTAGTTGATCGCCACGTCCGCGCCTTCCGCCGCGCACGCGACGGCGATCGCGCGGCCGATGCCCCGCGAGCCGCCGGTGACGATCACGACCTTGTCCTTGAGCAGCACGTCACTCTCCTTTGCCTGGATCCATGGTGCGCGAGTGCGCCGCGCCGCGTTCAACGCGGGTACGGCCGCACCAGCTTGCATTCGGGATTGAGTCTCACGCCGAAGCCCGGCGTGTCCGGCACCTTCATTCGTCCATTCACGGGCACCGGTTCGTCGAGCAGCAGCGGCGTGAACATCGGCACGACCTGATCGGCTTTCGGCGCCATCATCAGAAACTCGGCGAACGGCGAGTTGTGCCGCGTGACGACGAAATGATAGCTATACACCGACGAACCGTGCGGCACCACCATCACATTATGCGCATCGGCCAGCGCGGAAATCTTGATCAACTCGGTGATGCCGCCGCACCAGCCCACGTCGGGCTGAATCAGATCGCAGCATTGCATTTCCAGCAGCATGCGAAAACCCCAGCGCGTCGCCTCGTGTTCGCCGGTGGACACCATCATGCCGCGCGGCACCTTGCGGCGCAGTTCGGCGTAACCCCAGTAGTCGTCGGGCGGCAGGCATTCCTCGATCCACTTCAGGCCGTATTCGTGCGCCGCTTGCGCGAGACGCGTCGCATACGGCACGTCGAGGCTCATCCAGCAGTCGATCATCAGCCAGAAGTCGTCGCCGACGCGGCTGCGCATCTCCGCCAGCTTCTCGATGTTCTGCCTGAACCCTGCTTCGCCTTCAGCGGGACCATGCTGCAACGGCAGCTTGCCGCCGATGAAGCCCATCTCCTTCGCAAGATCGGGCCGCGCGCCGGTCGCATAGAACACGAGTTCGTCGCGCACCGGTCCGCCCAGCAGTTGATACACCGGCTCCTTGCGCACCTTCGCGAGCAGATCCCACAGCGCGAGGTCCACGCCCGAGATCGTATTCAGCACCACGCCCTTGCGGCCGTAGTACAACGTGGAGAAGTACATCTGATCCCACATCTTCTCGATGTCGGTAACGAGTTGCCCTTCGAGAAAACGCGCGAGATGCTTCTCGACGATGAACGCGCCGATCTCGCCGCCCGTCGTCACCGCGAAGCCGACCGTGCCGTCGCTCGCCTCGATCTCCACGACGAGCGTGCCGAGCACATTGATGCCGAACGACTGGCGGCTCTGGCGATACTCGGGGTAACGCGCCATTGGCGTGGCAATGTGATCGTCGATCCAGTGTCCGCCGGGTTGGTCGTGATAGTCCGCACCGCCGCCGCGGACGATGAAGGCACGCACGTGCCGGATAGTGGGCATGGCCATGAAAGGGGCTCCGTGATTGATGCGTCGAACGTGCAACCCGAAATACGCCTAGCGGGCGCGGTGCAGTAAGTGTTGGAAAGCGCCGCTCGCCGGTGCGCCGTCGCGGCGCAGCAGCGTGCCGATCAGCAGCGCGGCCAGCAGACTCGACACGCCCAGCACGACGAGTCCCGCCGAGGTCGACGCAAACGCCCTTTCGGCCGCGGTACGCAAGCTCGGTGCGATGAAACCGCCGAGGCTGCCGAGCGAATTGATCAACGCGATGCCGCCTGCCGCCGCGGCGCCGGTGAGATAGCGCGTGGGGAACGTCCAGAACAGCGGTTGCGCCGCGATGAAACCGCTTGCCGCGCAGCACAGCGCGATGAGTCCGATCGACGGGTTAGGCGCGAGCCCCGACACGCCGATGCCGAGCCCCGCGACGATCAGCAGCGCGACTGCCCAGCGCCGATGACCGCCCGTGCGATCCGCGCGGCGCGGCACGTACCAGGTGACGGCGAGCGCGCACAGCCACGGCAATGCGGCGACGACGCCGACCCGCAAACCGACCGTCGTGCCGAGCAACGCGGCCACCTGTTGCGGCAGATAGAAGATCACGCCGTACACGCTCATCTGGATCAGCAGATAGATCGCGGACAGCAATAACACGCGGCGGTCCACCAGCGCGGCGAGAATGCGATGCGGACCATGAGCCGACGCGGCGCGCGCATCTTCGTCGAGCGCGTTGCGCAAACTCGTGCGTTCCCGTGCGTCGAGCCAACGCGCGTCTTCCGGGCGGTTGTCGAGATACCAGAACGCCCACACGCCGACCAGCGAGGCCAATACGCCTTCGACCAGAAAGAGCCACTGCCAGCCGGTCAGGCCCAGGGCGCCGTGCAATTCGAGCAACGAACCCGACAACGGACTGCCGAAAATGAACGCGAGCGGCGCACCGAAATAAAAGAGGCCGACAGCGCGAGCACGCGCCGCTTGCGGAAACCAGTGCGTCAGGTAATAGATCACGCCGGGAAAGAAACCCGCTTCGGCCACGCCGAGCAGAAAGCGCAGCGTATAGAACGCGGTGGGCGTATGCGCGAGACACATCGCCGCCGACACGAGCCCCCACGTCACCATGATCCGGCACATCCACGCTCGCGCGCCGACCCGGTGCAGCAGAAGATTGCTCGGCACCTCGAACAGCGCATAGCCGACGAAAAACACCCCCGCGCCGAATGCGAACGCCGCGTTCGACAAACCCGTATCGTGCTGCAACGCCTTCTGCGCGAAACCGATATTGGCGCGATCGAGAAACGCGAGAACGTACATCAGCAACAGAAACGGCAACAGCCGGCGCATGACCTTGCTGTTGATCGCCTCCAGTGAAACGGGCGCATGCGGGTTCATGTCGTCTCCTTCGCTGGGACGCGGCCAGCGGTTTTGGGCCTTTATATGCGCTGCTGCAATGAGGCTCGCAGGCGATGAGCGCGGCTCAGTAAGTCGCCCGGCCGCCCGACAGATCGAACACCGAGCCGGTGCTGAACGCGCAGTCTTCCGATGCCAGCCACAGAATCAGCGAGGCTGCTTCTTCCGGCAACAGAAAACGGTTCATCGGGATCTTCGAGAGCATGTAGTCGATATGCTGCTGCGACATCGAATCGAAAATTTCGGTCTTGGCCGCGGCGGGCGTGACCGCGTTGACGAGGATGTTCTTCGTCGCGAGTTCCTTGCCGAGCGATTTGGTCAGGCCGATCAGCCCCGCCTTCGAGGCGCTGTAGTGCGACGCGTTCGGGTTGCCTTCCTTGCCGGCCACCGAGGCGATATTCACGATCCGGCCATAGCCCTGCTGGAGCATGTGCGGCACGACCGCGCGGCAGGTGAGATACGGGCCGATCAGATTCACGTCGATCACGCGGCGCCACACGTCGGGCTCCAGTTCCCATGTGGCGCCGTTGCCGCCCGTGATGCCCGCGCAATTGATCAGCACGTCGATCGCGCCGTGCCCGGCGACGGTTTGCGTCACCGCCTGCGCGACGCTCGCTTCCTGCGTGAGTTCGACGGTGACGGCGGTGACCTTGCCCAGCTCGCTCAACTCGCGCTGGCTGCGCGCGAGACGTTCGGCGTCGATGTCCCAGAGGGCGACCGACGCCCCTGAGTTCAGCGCCCGTTGCGCCACCGCGTAGCCGATGCCGCGCGCGCCGCCGGTAATGGCGACGACGCGCCCCTCCAGATCGATTCGATTCATCGCTGTGCTCCTGTGGCACGCCGGGCGGCGTGCCTTTGCGTTGTTGTAGGTCTGCCGGCTGCTTACCGTTCAGCCAATATACGAGCGCGGCGATGCGATAACAATTCGAGTATTTGAAAGGGTGATAACAAAAGCGAATCGGGTGACGTGGGCAGCGCCACTATCGACGTGCGGCCCTCATGCCTTTTCGGCAAGCGAGGTCGCAACGGTTTGGATAATCAATGTATAGGGCGGGCGCGTTCGGGGGCAGTTCTTTAGAACGGTCCGCGGCTGGCGAGGTGAGCGTATTCATCCTTGAGCATTTGAATGCGGTGCCGATACGCCGCGACAAGACATGCCTCGTTCGCCCCGCATTTCTTGCGCACATTCAGCCATGCCTGCTGCTCGTCCTGCATGTTGCCGCGCGCGCCCATGGCAACGAGGCCCGTCAAGGTTTCGTAGCGAACGGTCATTTCGACGTCCAGTTCGCTCAGTTGCCGGGACGCGCATATCGCTTTTTCGTCAGGCAGACGCGCCTCGTTGCAGTCGAAGCCGGCAGCCAGTGCGGGAACCGACGCCAGCGTGAACGCGGTAAGGAGCGCCACGCGCGCGAGCCGCCCGATGCCTCGTTCAATCTCGTGTTCAATGCCGTGATTGCGTTGCGCGTTCATCATTCTTCCTGGCATGGCCGGACAGATTGTCCTGTTCATGTTGACCGCGCCTGCCATGCGATGTTCCGCGCAACGCGCGGTTCACGACTGCCCGTCGGCACACGCCGGACATGCGATCGTCCCCGCAGCCGCCTTTCGCGCGCTTCTGCCGAAACTGGCCAGCGCGGCCAGCCCCAGCAACGCGAGGCCGCTGCCGAACAGGAAGTCGACGGCAATGCCCACATGATCGACCACCATGCCGCCCACCAGCGACCCCAGCGCGATAGCGACCTGAATGATGCTGACGAACAGCGCCGAGCCCGCTTCCGGCGAATCCGGCGTGGCGCGTTGAATCCAGATGCTGAAGCACAGCGGCAGCGCGCCGAAGGCAATGCCCCACGCGAGCACGAGCGCCACGACGCCGAGCGGCGAATGCTGCAGCAGCGGCAACGAGACCAGCGCGAACATCAGCAGCGCGATCATCACGCCCAGCGAAATTTTCAGGTTGCGCGTGACCGTCGACGACACGGCGAAGTTCGAGATGAATCCAATCATGCCGAAGCCGAGCAACAGCCAGGTGATGGTCGGCATCGTCAGATTGGCATTGCGCAACAGGAACGGCGTGATGTACGTGTATGAGGAAAAATGCGCGCCGAACACGAGCGCCACCATCAGCATGCTTTTACGCGGATGCGGCCGGCGCAAGAGCCCCACCAGATCGCGCAGGCGCAATGCCGCGCTCGACGGCAACGAAGGCACGAAGACGAACTGCGCCACCAGCGCGAGTGCGACGAGCACGCCGGTCGCCATGAACGAGGCGCGCCATGACGCGAAGCTGGCAATGAACGTGCCGAGCGGCACGCCGATGACGGTGGCGCACGTTACGCCGGTGAGGATCGTGGCCATGGCTTTCGCCGAGTCTTTCGGCCGCACGAGGCGGGCCGACGCAGCCGTGGCGAGCGTCCAGAAACCGCCCAACGCGGCGCCGAGCAATGCGCGGCCGATCAGCATGACAACAAAGCTCGGCGCAAAGGCCGAAATCAGATTCGACGCCAGCAGTAACGCGGTGAGTAACAGAAAGACTTGCCGGCGATCCATGCGCCCCGCCACCAGCATCAAACCGGGCGCGGAGATTGCGGCGATCACGCCGGGCACGGTGACCATCAAGCCAGCGGTGCCGGGCAATACACCCAGTTCCGCCGCGATGCGCGGCAAGAGTCCGACCGGCAGAAACTCCGTGGTGACGAACGCGAACGCGCCGATTGCAACGGCCACGACCGCGAGCCACGAACGCAGGGACGACGCGGCCCCATCGTCGGACGAGGCGCTGCTCGCCGACAGGTTGTCTTCCATCAACATAGGATTGTTTGCGAGTTATTCAACAACGGGTGGAATTAGAGCGGCTTCACCTGACTAATCGATTCACGCACCGTAACCACGATTAAAAAAGCAGGCTCTTAATGGCCTGCCTGTGATTGCGATTCGGAAAATCAGCGGATGAAAACGAGAACGGAACACACCATAACATCGTATTAATTCGCCCGCTGACGACGCCGGAAAATCGCAGTCGGGGGTGGGGTTATTCGAAGGCGAGGCGCGAGACTTGCTCATCCCGCGCCTTGCTGCCTGCTGACGCTTTAGCGACCGAAATAGATCCTGCATTGCGAGCCGGAACCACACGGGCGGCTCTGTCCGCCGCCGGCTTCCGAACGGCCCGCGGCCACGCCGCCATATCCCACCGTTCCCGCGGCGGGCGTCGCGTTCTGCCCGGTGCCGCCGAGCGGCACATCGGTCGTGGCTTGCGCCGATTCGTTCGCGTCCTTCATCAGCGTCTGGCCCGACGTACCGGCGCCCTGCTCGCCCTGGGCCGCACCGGCCGCTGTCGGCGCGAGAAAGAGAACGGCGCTTGCCAATGCCATCAATAGAGCTAGTTTCATGTCCAGACTCCCTGCAATCCGGCGCAGCAGTTCCCGTCCTCCACAAAGAATCGGTCTGTGAAAAAGCGCCTCGTGGCCCGATCGAGCCGGCGGGCGAATCAACCTGATACGTGACTGCTGCGGCGAGTCACCGAACTAAACGAGTGATTAGTTGCCACACCTGTAACCGATGTCGAACGCTTGCAGATAGTCGGAATCGGACACTCAGGCCGGCAACGCGGAATTTTGCTCCGCAATTTCGTTATAGATCGGCCAGCAAGGAATTCAATCCCGGCGGTCCCGGCCCCTGTCGGCATCTATTTGGTGCGATAGGCCGCACGCGAAAACAAAAACCGCGCGGCCGGCGTGCATTGCTTCAACAGTGCGTTATGATGCTGGCATAATGAAAAAAATCGGCGTTCGCGCCAAACCCGCCGGGAGACGGGCGCGGAGATCAAGCCGGCCGTTCGTTAATCAGTGCATCGTCAGCATCGTTTTCCCAATTGCGCCGTGAGGCTCATCCAGCGTGATTGCCGCGCGGCGGAACCGGTGCGCTTGTCCATCCATTCACTGATTGGCATAGCCAGATTCATGGCGGCACGAGCGGGCATTAGCCTTATGCGATTTCTTTTGAACGATGGTTTTTTAACGCTGCCAGTGGCATTTCCTTCGATCAATCACCTACCCGCGGGCCGGCCCCATTCAGATGGGTTCCACGCTTTCGCGGCTTTCCCTTGCAATCTGTAATTGACAGAACGCCGGACGCTTTAGAAGGACGAATATCTTATGGACGAAAGGAAGCGAGATAGCATGATTGCGTATCTCCGCCACCGCATGGAAGAGTTTGGTATCGAACCGGAAGACCTTGCCGCCGTGCTGGCCGCCGAGCCGGCAGCGCAAAAGGCCGAACGCTACCGGAGCGCCACGGGAGATAGCTGGGACGGCCAGGGCGAAATGCCCCAATGGCTCAAACAGGCAATCAGCGCGGGTCAATCAATCGACCACTTCGAAATGTCGGCCAAGCCGTCGCCCCCACCGCAATCGAAGAAAAGGGTGGACTGGCAAAACGACCCCTTCGCGGGCAGCCCGCTCGCGCGTTCGAATAACGGCTAAGCCGCCGGGTGGCCGGGGTTGTCATTGCGCCAGCAAAATGCCGCTGTCGCGCGCCGGCGCCTCGATGCGTGAGGCTGCTTCCCGCATCGGTGCGGCGTACTGCGGCAATGCAATGAATGCGCTCACTCGGCGCACGATCTGCCAGAACATCTTTTCGAACAGGCGGAGTCGCTGCGCGTCCGATACGCCGTCCACCAGCGGATCAGCAAGGGCCCAGTTCAAAAGCTCGGGTTCGCCGGGGAAAAGAGGCGCATGATGTCCGGCGACGCGCTCGTCCATGGCGATGACCAGATCCATCCGCGGCGCCCATTCGCCGGTGAACTCCAGCCAGCTTTTCGGGCTGAGCGCGCCGAGCTCAGAAATGCCGGGACGCAATTGCGCGAGCGCGAACGGATGAACCGCCGCGGCCGGCTCGGGCCCCGCGCTGAACGCATCGAATCGATGTCCCGCCAGTTCGCGCAGCAAAGCTTCGGCAATGATGCTGCGCGCTGAATTCTCGCGACAGAGAAACAGCACCTTATATTTTTTGGTCACGCTTACCCCGTACCCTTGGTCTTTTCGTGTTTTTAGTGTTTTCGTGTTCCTGCGCGCCACTGTACCGACCGAGTCTTGCGCCCTCGTGACACTACGATGTCTCGATTTTTGACGCCACGGGATTTTTACCAGGGTTTCGACTAGCTGTGCAAAAGGCAAGTCTCAGCGCGCGCGATCAGTCGCGCGTCATCAAAGGTCACCAAAGATCACCAAGGGGCTTCTCTTCAGACGGAAGCGTCGGTATCGGTTCCGCCTGATACGGTGCGGTTGGCGGCATCGGTTCCGCCTGATACGGTGCGGTTGGCGGCATCGGCGGCGGCGTCTGCCGCGGCTGCCGGCAAGGGCTCGAACAACATGGCCGCCGGCTGTTGATTGATCGCCTTGACGCCATTGGCGATGCCGGGCGCCGCCACGTAGGGAATGAACGCCGCGAGCGCGACCACAACGATGAAAGTGAACATGGCGGTTCGCCTCCCAGGACATTTTATTAATTCTAGAGTCCCGGATTCGAAGGCCGAAGGCCGCCTTCCATATCAATTCGGTCTATTTCTATCGCCTGACGGCCAGTGAATGAGCCGTGCATGGCCTCATCAAAACCGCAAGCCATTCAGGAACTGGAACCAGAGGCTGCCCAATGCGCCGGCCGGATGTGCGTCGCTGGCGGGTTCTTCGCGTTTGCCTTGATCGGCGCGGGGGCTTGCCGCTTCATGAGTCGTTGCAGCGTGCTTTTTCAACGAGGTGGCCGCGGCCTCGGTTTCGGCCTGAACCTCTTCGACACCCTCGGCCCGCTCAGCCTCGGCGGCGAGGTCCGCCTTTGCGGCCTCGCGCCGCGCCGCCTGCAAGGCCGCCACGCTGTCCGCGATCTGCGCGGCTCGCCGCGCCTCGCAGCGACGCCCCAGCAGCACGCCGAATAGCACGTCGCGATTGTGGCCTTCGTCGGCGAAACGCATGGCGAGCGAGACCATTTCCGCATACGCCGCTTCGTCGGCCGCGCGCGCCGCCGCCTCGCGTTTCGCTTGCGCCTCCTGCCGGCGTGCGCGCTGCGCTTCCCAGCCGCGCATCTGCTCGGCATAGACCGCGTCGTAGACCTTGCGCTGCGCGGCGTCGGAGAGGATCGCGTACGCGTCCTTGATGTCCTGGAAGGCGGCGCGCGCCACTTCTTCCGCGCCGCTGTTGCGATCGGGATGCCACTTCATCGCAGCCTTGCGATAGGCGCGCTTGATCTCTTCGTGGGTGGCGTGCATGGGCACGCCGAGCGTGTCATATAGGGTTGTCATCGCTTGCTCGACCTCGCCTGGAATCGCTTCGCGGAGCATCGTAGCATGCGAAAGACAGCCTTATCGTGAAGCGGCCGGCGTTCGGGCCGCGCAACATCCCAGGCAAAAAAAGGCCTCGCCACTGACGCAGCGAGGCCCAATCCCATGTCAAGGAGATGTCATGGAGGAGACGATCCGATCATAGCCGCGCGTCGTCGCGCGCCCAAACAATCGTTCTCCCTATGCTTATTCGGTCTCGATGGAAGTGCATTGCAGCGCTCGTCGCGCCTGCCTTCCGGCGCTCGCGGCAGGGCCGTGAGCGTGTCGTAAGCCGCGCGGTTATATCGTTAGAACAAAAAGTCGCTTCGCTCGGCTGCCCGCGATCATTAACATGACACTTCAAAGTCCGGTTCGCCCCGGCCCGTCTGCGCGCAAGCCCGCGCCAGCGTACCGTGAGCCGCTACCGAAGGAGCGTTTTCGTTGACCAGTTTCAATCATCAGCACCGGCCGCTCGTCGTCGGCATCGGCGGCACCACGCGCGCCGCCTCGTCCACCGAGCGCGCGCTCGGCTTCGCGTTGCGCGGCGCCGAAGCCGCCGGCGCGGACACCCGTCTGTTCGGCGGCACGTTCCTGCATAGCCTGCCTCACTACGCGCCGGAAAACCCGCAACGCACCGCCGAACAGCTCGAACTGATCGAAGCCGTGCGCCACGCGGATGCGCTGATCATCGCCACGCCCGGCTATCACGGCGGCGTATCCGGTCTCGTCAAGAACGCGCTCGACACACTGGAAGAACTGCGCGCCGACGAGCGTCCGTACCTGGATGGCCGCGCGATCGGCTGCATCGTCACCGCGTATGGCTGGCAGGCGGCCGGCTCGGTGCTGACGTCGCTACGCTCGATCGTCCACGCGTTGCGCGGCTGGCCGACGCCGTTCGGCGCCGGCATCAACACGCTGGAGACGCGGTTCGACACGGTCGATACCTGTTCCGATGCGAAGGTCGTCGATCAGCTCGCCACGGTCGGACAGCAGGCCGCGCAATTCGCGCTGGCGTTCAACGGGCATCGCACGCCGAGCGTGGCGGCGGTTGGCGGCGCGTCGATCAAGGAGGCGCAACCGGCTCGGTTGCTGCACGCGGTTTAGCGTCTTTTTTGCATGGCGTCGCGGCGCGGTGGGCCTCCGCGCTTGCGACCGGGCAATAGGCCTGGGCGTTTGCCTGGCCGCTTTCGTTGTTTCGCCCGTTCTCCGTTCTCCGTTCTCCGTTCTCCGTTCTCCGCTAACCGCTCTCCGTTCTCCGTTCTCCGCTAACCGCTCTCCGCTCTTCCGTTCTCCGCTGTTCCGCTAACCGCTCGCCCGCTTCGAGCCCACCCGCAGACCGTTGCCGCCCTCGTTCTTCCACAACCACCGGTTCCACGCCACACCCCGCTCACCAGAACAGTGCGCCACACAACAGACCGTGCCCGCGCAACGCCGGATAGTGTCCAGAACCTCGCTGATTTGCTTACGACGAAACATTGGTTCACCCGCTGCGCGCCACGGCCTACGCTTGACCCTGTCCGCTGATTCAGCGGCCGCCCGACGCCATGCAACGGTGTCGCATGCGCCGGCATCCGGGCATCGCATGCGTGCACATTCACCGCCACGATCATGAACGCACATATCCGCTACAAGGGCTACGAAGTCGCACCGGCTGCGCAACAACTGCCCAATGGCCTGTTCGCCGCCAACCTGACCATCGAGAAAACCACCGCGAGCCACGGCCAGGCCTACTCGTTTGACGCGCTCGATTATTTCTTCGACGAGGAACACGCGCTCGCCTACGCATTCCGCTGGGGACGCATGTGGATCGATAACCACCAGTAGCGTCGGCGACCGCCGATAGCGGCGGCGATCCGCACACCGTGGCGCGGCAAGCGCAACCTGGCGCAATCGGGCGAGCGACCACCAAGCATGCGGCGGCAAACAGCGGCAAGCAGCGGCAAGCAGCGGCCCGCATTGCGTCACTCCGGCATCCTGTTTCAAGCGGTTGTGCCAGAATAGGCGACACATCGAGCTCGCTCTCTCTGTACGCCGCCATGTCCGACAGACTGATAGAAGATGTTGCCGACGACCGCACCCTGCGCCATTGGACATTCACCGGCGCCGCCCGCGTGAAGTTCGGTTCAGAAGCGCACAAGCAGATGTTTTGCCGCATGCTGCTTGAAACCCACAACCCCTATAAACCAGCCGTACTCGAATGGCCAGCGCTCGAGCCGGACGCGCTCGAACGCCTGTGTTCACTGCCCATCTGGGACATCGCGGTGCAAACCGAAGGCCGCGCCTCGATCAACGTCCACACCTATGCCGCCCAAGTGAGCGACCCGCTGCTGCGCGAAGCGATCCGCATGGATGGCGACGAGGAAGCGCGCCACAAGCGCGTGCTCTCCAAACTGATCGCCGCTTACGGCATCGAGATCGCCCCCGAGCCGGCCTATCCGGCGCCGCGCGACCCCGAGTGGGCGTGGATGCGCACGGGCTATAGCGAGTGCATCGACAGCTTCTTCGCGTTCGGGCTGTTTCGTTCGGCGCAGCAGTCCGGCTATTTTCCGGAGTCGCTCGTCGAGACCTTCGAGCCGGTGATTCAGGAAGAGGCGCGCCACATTCTGTTCTTCGCCAACTGGGTCGCATGGCATCGGCGCACCATGCCGCTGTGGCGCAGGCCGTGGCATGCGCTGCGCGTGCTGGCGATCTGGACCGTGCTGATCTGGGAGCGCGTGGCGATCGCCAAGGGTATCGACGCCAACGGCGTCGTGCACGATTCGAATTTTCTGCCGGCCAACAGCAGCGTGATCGGCGAGGCGCTGAACGCGCGCGAGATGATCGAACTATGCATCGCGGAAAACGAGCGGCGCATGAGCGGCTACGATGCGAGACTGCTGCGTCCGAAGCTGGTGCCGGCGCTCGCACGCCTAGTGCTGCGCTTCATGAAATCCTCGCGCCGACCAGGCACGCCACCTTAAGGAGACGCAGGCCATGCCATGGACCGTCGATGCACAACTCGCGCTCACCGCCACCGAAGCCGTCGCCGCGATCCAGTCCGGCCGCCTCAGCGCCACCGACTATGCCGCCACGCTGCTCGCGCGCGCGGCGGCGCTCTCGAGCCTCAATGCGCTGACCGTGATCGATCTGGACGGCGCGCTGGCCGCCGCGCGGCGCATCGACGCATTGCCGGCATCGGAGAAAGCACGCTTGCCGCTCGCCGGCTTGCCGATCGTCGTGAAGGACAACATCCATACCGCGGGCTTGCAAACCTCGGCGGGCACGCCCGCACTCGAGCGCTTCGTGCCGAAGACGAACGCGCCGTCGGTGCAACGGCTCGTCGACGCCGGCGCGATCGTGCTCGGCAAGTCCAATATGCACGAGCTGGCGTTCGGCATCACGAGCACCAACCTCGCCCCGCATGCGGGCCCGGTGCGCAATCCCTACGATCCCTCGCTGATTCCGGGCGGCTCGTCGGGCGGCACCGCGGCGGCGATTGCCGCGCGCATCGTGCCCGCGGGTCTGGGCACCGACACCGGTGGCTCGACGCGCATTCCCGCCGCGCTGACGGGCACCGTGGGCTTTCGTCCGTCGGTCGGCAATGGCGGCGCCGAGCGGCGTTATCACGATCCGCTCGCCGTGGTGCCGATCAGCCACACGCGCGACACGGTCGGACCGATGGCGCGCACCGTCGCCGATATCGCCCTGCTCGACGGCGTCATCACCGGCGCCGGAGCGTTGCCGGCGCTGACGCTGAACGGCTTGCGCATCGGCTTGCCCGCGCCGCTTTGGGAAGGGCTCGAACGGCAGGTGGACGACGTGGCGCGCGCCGCGTTGAAGCGGCTGGAAGCGGCGGGCGTGGCGTTGGTGCCGCTTGCGATGAGCGAGCTGGAAGATCTGAACGCGAGGGTGGGCGGTCCCATCGCGATTCATGAACCGCGCGAGGACGTGCTGGCCTGGCTCATCGCCAACGACGCGCCGGTCAGGACGCTCGCCGACATGGCGGCCCGCATCGCGAGCCCGGACGTGCGGGCGATCTACGACGCCGTGCTCGACGACGCGCTCGGCGCACGCTACGACGCGGCGCTGAACCTGTGGCGTCCGCGCTTGCAGCAGTACATTGCCGCGACTTTCGCCGACGAGCATCTCCACGCGCTGCTGTTTCCCACCACCCGCCTCGCCGCGGTGCCGATCGACGAACTGAACGGTTCGTCGACGGTCTCGATCGACGGCTCCGCCCCCATCGACACCATGGACGCGTTCCTGCGCAATACCGATCCGGCCAGCACGTCCGGCATTCCCGGGCTTTCGCTCGCCGCGGGCATGACCGCGAGCGGCTTGCCGGTCGGCCTCGAACTGGATGGGCCGCTCGGCGAGGATCGCCGGCTGCTGGCGATCGGTGTCGCATTCGAACGGTTGCTCGGCGTGCTGCCGGCGCCGGTGCTGTAACGCCGACGCCGATGACACTGCCGATGAGAACAACGACAAGCGATACGCTCGCCTCCGCCCGCACCAGGCGGCCCCTGTTGCGCAGCGCGGCCGCATGGGCCGCGGCACTCGTCGTCGCGCTCGCCGCCGGCGCGTGCGCGCGCCTCGCCGCGGTCGACTCCAATGCGTTGTGGAAGATCGTCGATCTGCGCTGCGTGCCGTCGCAACAGGCCACCGGCACGCCGGGCCAATGCACCGCCGTCGATCTCGACAAGCGCTATGCGATTCTGAAAGATATCGTCGGCCGCTCGCAGTATCTGCTGATTCCGACCGACCGCGTCACCGGTATCGAAAGCCCGCTCCTGTTCGCGCCGCATGCGCGCGACTATTGGGCCGACGCGTGGGCGGCGCGGCGTTATGTCGAGAAGTCGGTCAAGCGCTCGCTGCCCGACAACCAACTCGGCCTCGAAATCAACTCGAAGTACCGCCGCACGCAAAACCAGCTGCATATCCATATCGATTGCATGCATGCCGAGGTGAGCGCCGCGCTCGCGCGTCACGCGAAAGACGCCCCCGGCGAATGGCGCTGGGATACGCTCAACGGCAACCGCTACCGAATCATGCGCGTCACCACCCTCATGCAAGCAGGCAATCCGTTCAGCCTCGTCGCGCGAGACAATCAGAATGTCGAGGCGATGGCCATGCAAACCATCCTCGTGACGGGCGCGGGAGCATTCGCCGACAAGGACGGCTGGCTCGTCGTGAACAGCGGCATGGAGGTCGACAACGGCACCGGCTCGGCGGAAGGCTTGCTCGACCACGCGTGCCGCGTGGCGGACGGCGCCTGAGCGCCGGTCGCTTCGTCATTGCAGCGCCCGTGTAGCGTGGCGCAAGCGGTTGCCTATGCACGATCGGGCAGATGCATTGCCGAACAAAATGGTTCTGCTGCCGCGCATTGGTCCGTAGGATCGGTCCAAACATGCACTCCGACCGATCCGGCTCATGGCGACTTACCTCGACGATACGCAACGCAAGGCGCTCGCCCGGCTGGCGACAAGCTGGACGTGGCGCACCCAATGGCCCACGTGGACGCTGATCGTCACGATCTACAGCGGATGGTTCGGGGTGGCGACGCATGCGCGCGATTTCGGCTTGCCGCTGACCACGGTGCTGCTCGCCTTGTTCGGCACGTGGTACATGTCCTTGCAGCACGAACTGCTGCACGGTCATCCGACCCGTTCGCCGTTCGTCAACGCCCTGCTCGGCGTCGCGCCGCTGGCGGTGTGGTTTCCCTACGGCGTTTATCGTGATTCGCATCTTCAGCATCACGACGATCCGCATCTGACGAATCCGCAGCGCGATCCTGAAAGCTATTTCGTCAGCCACCGCATGTGGCAACGCGCGCCTCGGCCAATTCGCATGCTGCTGATGTTGCGCAATACGTTTATCGGGCGTCTGCTGGTCGGCCCGGCATTCGCTATCGCGGCATCGGGCGTGGATGCGTTCCGAAAGATCAATCGCGGCGATTGGCGCGACGTGCCGGCATGGCTCGCGCATTTCGCCATGCTGGCCGCGCTCACGTTCTGGCTGCAACGATCATGCGGAATACCGGCATGGGTGTTTATCCTCGGCGCGGGGTACGGGTCGTTGTCGCTGGGCTCGATCCGCTCGTTTCAGGAACATCGCGCGGCGCATGCTTGCGAACATCGCACGGTCATTAACGAAGCCGCGTGGTGCTGGCGGCTGCTGTTTCTGAACAACAACTATCATCTGGTTCATCATGATCTGCCGCACGTGCCGTGGTTTGCACTTCGACAGGTTTATGAAACCTCCCGCCAGCACTACATCGATCGATCTGGAGGCTTTCTGGTCAAGGGTTACAGCGAATGGTTCAGGCTCTACGTGTTCGCTCCGGTTGCAAGTCCGGTTTATGGAGACCTGTCCCGCTTGATCCCGAACGACCCCACTGCTTCCCGCAGATTTGCGGGTAAATTGCGGGTAAAATTCATGGTAGTTGTCCGTCAAGGTGAACTCCATGAAGCTGACCTACCTACTCCTGCTGAACGCCAAACCGCAAGACAAGCCCTATAAGCTCCGTGACCGCGACTCCATGTACATGCGGGTGTCGACTTCGGGTTCGAAGGCATGGAAATTTGACTACCGGCTGGATGGCAAGGATTGCAGTTATACACTTGGGCGATTCCCTGATCTGTCGATAAGCGACGCCCGCCAACGTCGCAACGAAGCGGCCAAGCTGGTGGCGTCCGGCATCCACCCCAAGGCCTATGAGAAGCAGTTGCAACTGCAGACGATCACACACAACAAGAATACCTTTTGGTCCGTCTGCGAGGACTGGATTGAAGAAAATCGCGACAGGTGGAGCGAATACTACTGCGGGCAGGCCATACGCTTTCTCTCACGCTATGTGAAAGATTCGCCGCTCGGGAAGATGCCCGCACGCGATATCAAGGTGGCCCACGTCTATGACCTGCTGCAGTCGATTGCCAAGCGCAAATCCCTTTCAGGTGATGAACGCAAGGCCGGGGGTGCGCCGCACATTGCAGTGCGACTGCGTCAGCACCTTAACGCAATTTTCAGGCTGGCGATTATCAGCGGGCGAGCCGATAACAACCGATTGCGGCTCTGAAGGTCTCAGACGTACTGACACTTCCAGCTACGCGTCACAATCGTGCGCTAGAGACCGATGAACTGATATGACTTTCCGTGTCAATTGGAATCGGTTTTCGTTTTCCTTTGGTGGATGCATGAATTTCCTGGAGGCGGCGTAGCAGTAAGTCTCGACGGTGGATCGCACTGAATTTCCGGACTCACGCGTACCGGGTATCTGTAGCTCCAGGCGGCCTCGACGAGCAGCTTTCTTGCATAGCTGTTACCGTTCTTCGTGATGCTGCCCTGGCGCCGCCGCTCACCCGAAGAATGTTCTGACGGCGTCACGCCCAGCCAGGCCATCAGCTGGCGCGGGTGCTCGAAGCGGGAGAAGTCCCCCAATTCGGAAAGCATGCCCACGGCGGTGATGAACTGTATGCCGCGCATGGTCTGCAGACCCAGAATGGCCGGATAGAATCGCCAGCCGACGACAGCTTCGTGCAAGGTCGCCTCGAGGCGCTCACATTGCGCAAACCTGTCTTCAATCGTGCGACGGCACTCGTCGAAGGCCAGTTGCTGCCAGTGGTTTGGAAATGCAAATACGCTTATCCATCGCCGGTGCGCGGGACCCCAGTTGGCGTTACCTGAGTAGCGGACTCCATGCGATAGCAGGAAGGACTTCAATCGCTGGCGGGCCTGTCTGAGATCTGCTTTCGCTGCCGCCCATGTGCGCGCCAGATCCCGGAATGCCTCATCTTCAACATCCGGTACGTGTACCGCTGACAGGTCGCCAGCGCGCAGTGCGCGTGCGAGCTTGACCGCGTCGCGTCGGTCCGTCTTGACACGCTCACCCGGTTTCTTCGGGATCAGGGACGGCGCGCATACCATGCAGTCGAATCCTCTCTCGACGAATTCCCTGTAGAGTCCATAGCCGCAGGGGCCGGCTTAATAGACAACGCGGACATGGTGCGCCTTCGACTGAACGCGCTTGCACAATCGATCGATATCCGCCTTCAGCGTTCCGATCTTGCCCAACAGTTCCACTTCGCCCATATCGATCGCGTACGCCACCGTGATCGACTCCTTGTGAACATCCAGACCGACAAACACCGTGCTATCGTGGTTCACGCTGGCCTCCGCGCTGGAAATCGCCGGGGTGTGCCCTGTGCACATCGTGCGGCTCTGGCAGTGATGCTAACCCGCGTCTGGTTCCTCACGGCGGGCCAGCCGCTGACTCACGGAAAGTCATACTGCCTAAAACGCGTGTTGGATGCCTTTACCGTCGTAGGAACACTACTCACGCGACAGGCCATGCGCCTGCTCTTGCTAACTTCGGTACGGACTGCAGAGCTGCGAGGCGCGACGTGGAAGGAAATAGACTTCAATACCGCGACATGGATCATTCCGATTGAGCGCATGAAAATGAGGCGTCCGCATATCGTGCCACTGAGTGCGCAGGCAGTTCAGGTTCTGGAGCAAATTCAAAAAATAACTGGTACTAAGGCCGCAGACGACCATCTGTTCCCGAATGTAAAAGACAAGTCTCGCCCGATGGCGGCGACCACAATTAATGCTGCGCTCATTCGCGCTGGATTCAACAACGAACGGCTATTCAGGGCGCATGGCGCACGTGGTACGTTTAGTACATGGGCGCACGAACAGGGATTTGCTCCACTGGCGGTTGAACGTCAGTTGGCCCACGTCGAGAAGAACCGGGCGAGCCGAGCATATAACAAAGCAGAGTTACTTCCTGAACGACGGAAAATGATGCAGGATTGGGGCGACTATCTCCAGAGCGTAAGCGGTTGATCGGTTTCCAGCAGTCGCTTGCGTCTCTGCAGCTCTTTAGAGCATGTTTCAAAATGAGTCGTCCGAGCGCTGAAGCGTTCGCCAGCAGATCAGGCAACAGGCGAGTTTGAGGAGCCCTTCATGGATGTCGGCACGACGCTCAAATCGCGTGCGAAGACGGCGGAATCCGTGCAGCCACGCATTGGTGCGCTCGACGACCCAACGTACTTTGCCAAGTCCGCTGCCGTGAGGTTCGCCGCGCCGGGCAATCGATGTAGGAATCCCGGCAGCGTGCAACGGCCGGCGATACCTGTCGTGATCGTAAGCCCGATCCGCATAGATTCGGCCTGGCTTGCGCAGTGGCCGACCACGCATACCGCGAACCGGTGGGATGGCGTCGACCAGTGGAAGCAGTTGCGTGATGTCGTTGCGGTTCGCGCCCGTCAGGATGATCGCGAGCGGCGTGCCGTTGGCGTCGGTGGCGACGTGATGTTTGGAACCGGGTCGCGCACGATCGGTGGGGTTCGGTCCAGTTTTTCGCCCGTCCCAACCGCTCGAACAGAAGTGGAATCGATGACGACGCGAGAGAAGTCGATCCGATCGGCAGCGCGCAACTTCGCGAGCAGGATCTCGTGCAGTCGGTCCCAAACGCCAGCCTGTTGCCAGTCGCGCAGGCGACGCCAGCAACTGATGCCCGATCCGCAGCCCATCTCGGAGGGTAGTTCGCTCCAGCGAATGCCGCTCTTGAGCACGAACAGTATTCCGGTCAGCGCAGCCCGATCGGCTACAGGCTTGCGCCCCGGATACCGGAAGCGCCTCGGCCTTGCTGGCGGCAAGAGTGGTTCGATCAACGGCCACAATTCGTCGTCGATGATTGGCTTGGCCATCTCCTCGTTCCGCTTGTCACAACGGTCGAGGTTAACAGCTTTGCGTTTGAGTTAACAGGGGGTTAAAGCTCTTTTTGAAACACTCTCTTAGACGCATAGCGTTCCTCTCTTTGGCTTGCGCCTTAATTTGCTGGAAACGCCTAAAGACTCTGTTTAACTAATTTCGCAACAGCCTCTTAGGCTAGTCCACTGCAGCGATAGCCGGCTAAAACCTGTCGTCCACCGCGTGCGCCAAGGACATTTCGGCCATCTCCGTGGGATAATTCGTACACTCGGCCACCCGGTCGCGAAAAGTCGAGCGGAGACGGAGGGATGCCGAATCGCCCGGAAAGCCTTTACAGGCAAGGCTTTTATAAAACGCCCTTCCACTACCCATACTTCTACCCATACTCAAAAGACCCGTTTTTCCGATTTTTGGAGCGGTCCCATTCGTGATTTCACCGGGCCGAAACACGGTTTTCCGTCCCCGCCCCCGGCGATCAAGTCACAGACCAAAATCATCCCGGAAACGATCGATTTGATGCATCCGCTCGTGCAGGATGGTGACGATGCCTACGTTACCGTCGGAGAGAAGGCGCCAATAGACGAAATGGTGTTCGTAACGGAAAAAATAGCCCTGAATGCCGAATTCCGCCGGAACGGGACGTGAAGGCGTTCGGTGATCAGCTATGCCGTCAAAGGCATCGAACAAACCAGCAATGTAGCGATCGGCCTGCTGCCCGCCCCACCGATCCCGCGTATACCGATAGATTTCGTCGATTCTGAAAGACGCCGCTTCCTGTATGCGGACCTGTACCCTTGGCATTCCTGTCAGGTCCGATTGCGCGCGATCACATCGGCCGCCGTCAATGGCTTATACGACGATTCAGGAGCGGCGTAGGCATGGGCCAGTTCAGCCTTGAGCCGCTCGAATTCCTTCGCCTCCCTCTGTTCCTTATCGCGACGAATTAGATCCCGAACGTACTCGCTGACATTCTCGTAGTCGCCATGTTCACCGACGTTCGCGGAAACAAAGTCGCTGAGCGGGCCGCTAAGGCGAACCGTCATCGTGGTAGGGGTCGTCCGAGACACAGTGCACTCCTAGTACATTATCGTATTCAATATACTCAAAAACGAATACGAAGGCAACCATACGACCGTCCGCGGACGGCCCCCGTATCGGCGGAATAGATACGGTAGTCTGGCCTTACCCATTGCGTCGCGCGCAGCTTTTGCCATCCAGCGTGTCGACTGACATTAGATACGGATACAAAACGACATTAGATCGGTATCGTGTTGGCGCGTACCCGGCAACCACCCACCAGACAGGCTGTATCCGCAAGTCATGTTACGGAGCAACTCGTCGACGAGTAAGGACGCGTACACTGAATGAAAGTCTATGCCGGACGCCCGCGTGCCAGACGTAGGTTGTGGCGCCAATCGTGCGTGACCAAACGGCTCCGAGCCTTGTCTCGTAAGGCTCTGCAGCTCGGCCCGAAGTGGCCGTACCGACACCTTTTACTCACACTAGCTACCCACACCCGTCGAAAATAGGCACGAGCGCTGAACATCGATGCGCCTTAACTTCACTATTTAGATTCCTTCTTCATGGATTTCGAGATTTTCTCAAATATGACAAGCGGCAGTTTGTTCGTGACGATGCAGCCATTTTTCCCGGCAGCTTTAACGGCAAGTACAACCGAATTTTTTTGAGACTCTGCGAGTGACCGGCCTTTTTCCGGATTGGCCTCTTTGACATGACTCAAGGCTTTCTTCGCAGCAACTTCCTCGTCTGCCGCCGACACAATCATTTCTAGGACGTGAGGATGATCCAGCGTCTTTACGTACGCCTTATAAAGCTTTTCGGCCATTTGACCCCTGACTTCGGTTTAAATGCAATATCGTGAAAAACGTATGATCACCCAAATTGCGAATTGTTAGGCATCTTCCTGCTCTTCGGGATAGGCCAACGGCTCCACTGCTATCCAGCCTTCCCTTTTGGGTGCATTATGGCCAGTTCTTTTGTCACCATCCTCGGTGGTGATAACCTTGCCTCCACGATGAATCATTGCCCTCACAACGGAATTTCTTGGATGGTGTTCATCCATTTTTGCCGCACTTATAATTGCAGTAAACAATTCCTTGCCCTTTTCCGGCATTTGAGCGAGCCGTTTCCCCAACCAGCGATCGAGAACCTCGGTAGAAACATTTCTACGTGATCCGTGATGAGGCACTTGGAAACGATCGACACCAGGAATGGCAAAGCCTGCCATGGGTGCAAAATCAGCCGCTTCAGTTAAACCGCCTCGCCCAACATCACCAGTCAGCAGAATCCGGTGACCGTGAAGAATTGCATACTGCACAACACTCATTTCGTTCTCGGCGCTCGTTTCATTGGACGAGAAAATTTCGTCGCCCCAGGCTCCCTTGACAAAAGCGACGACCTTTTTAGCTACGTCCAGGATGCCTTTAAACAGTTCATCCAAGGCACTCGATTCCTGCACTGCTTCCGGCGTGCGTTCGGAATCAACGATAAGATCTAGATAACGTGCTTTGGAGGGTGCCAAAACGGTAAATTCGCCGATTTTTGCGCCTTGAAATGGCTCAGAAATCGCAATCCCCTGCTCGTCAGCAATCTCTTCCAGAGCAGCAAGATTCGGATATAGCTCTTTCAAGCGTGCTTTGAGGTTTTCAACCGAAGTGAACCGTGAGAATCTATCAATCAGTTCGTCGGCGTAAAGCCAAGGCCGGAGCATCCATAGCTCACCAACAGTAAATTTTTCTAAAACCGTTTTAAGGCCAGCCGCATGATCCCCATCGGGATGGGTAACAACTACGCGATCGACATATACCGGGCTGTCGTAATGCTTATTAATATAGTCAACAATCTTATCGCCCGTGTCGCCATAACCGCCATCAACCACATGTATCGTAGAGTTCCCATTTATACAATATCGAATTGTTACGGCATCCCCACTCTTTGGAGATTCGACATCGAGAAAATCTATTTCAAAGAAATTTGTCATGGCCTCTCGCTCTCAATTTTTTCCTGCTGTTTTGATTGACGTGATAGTTCAATGCCCCACACGCTTTGTCCAACCGCTTCGATTTTTGTTAAAAATTTGTCAACGTTCAATCCCGCAAGAAAGGTCATTGCCCAAATTCCGAGTTGATTTTGACCCGAGCCTGCATCGTGAGATGCGCCCAGCAACAACAGACCCGATTGAATGAATAAGTAACTTACCCCACCGAGAATCAAACTTACAACGGGGCGAATGAAATACCACGGCAACCACGCAATGTCCCATCGTCTATGGACGCACGCGTTCAGATAAACACCTCGGAGGCAATACATGCACCCACCAAGCCCCCCGAACAATATGCACACGGCTACGCTCTGGAGGTTGTCGGGAAGCCAAGGCGTTTTACCCAACGCGATACCGACCAGTCCAATGGTTACGAGGCTAAGCTCCATCAGTAATCCGACCGCTACAAGCCAAACGGACAAAGCGCCACCCCCGAGAACCAGCAGTGCTGTGAATCAGCAACTATTGCTCGTCAATGTACTGCTTTTCGTTAGATTTAGAAAGATTTACCGTGACGAAGGGCATTTTTATGCGAATTAGGTAAGAAGTGCCTCCCGAAACGGGCGAAATCTAGACGGTTCCTTGCGGGTGTCCTTCCTTACCCGCTTCAACGCCAAACCGTTACTCATACTTTTTGCCTGTTTTGCAAGCAGGTAAAGCGATGTAGCTATTGATTTGTAAAGGCTTTTTGGTAGGGCGAGTTACTCTCCCATGGCCCGCCCCAAAATGGCTCTGAGTCTTGTCCGATAGGGCTCTGTCGGTCGGCCCAAAGTGCACGACCCACAACGGCGGCGCAAATTGCGACCTTTCCCGCATTGCCAAGACAGAACTGGCACCACAGCAGCGCGATTATGCTCAAGCGGTTTCTACAACACACGATGGAGCGCGCTGCCTTCAATCAGAGCAGTTACGCATCCAGCAGAAGTCAAGGCGCTATAGCCTACAGCCATCTTCATGGCAGCATCTTTCGACGCCGATCGGCCGCCATCTACGACCGACGAAATCATTCTATCCGCGCGATAGAAAAATTCAACTACTTTTTATGACCACGTATTTTTAATTACGACGTAAAATTAGTCTTGGTCTACAATGCTGTGCGGAGGACGGCCTAAATGAATCTGCCCCGAGACACTCAGCGTGAGCGCCTGTATTACATCGAGTTTCTGGCCCTATTTTCTGGACAAGTGAGCAGGAAGGATCTGACTTTCCGATTCGGAATCAGCGAACCTGCTGCAACCAAGGACCTCTCGCTTTACGCGGAACTAGCGCCTTCGGTGCTGAGATACGACCTACGACGGAAATGCTACGTTTTTGATGGCGGCCAGCCATACTTCGAGCACAAGGTCGAGCAGGCGCTCCATGCGCTAGCAGGAGACGGAGCTGTCGATTTCGACACTGCGAGAACGAAACGAATTCCGGGTTGGGTAAGTACAAGCATCAAGCGATACGTTCCGCTCGAAATCGTTGCCGCTCTCACTCGTGCAATCGACCAGCAGCAGTCTGTTACAGCTCAGTACACCTCACTAACGACTGGACCTCGCCCCCGAAAACTCTCACCATTGGCTCTTGTGAATGACGGCCTACGCTGGCACATCCGGTGTTTCGACCACGAAAAGAGAGAGTTTCGAGATTTCGGGCTCACGAGATTCGCGAGCGTCGAGGTGAGTGGAGGATCCGAAGTTAAGTTGTCAGACGATCGTGACTGGAACACCGAAATTGCGCTGCGCCTCACCCCTCATCCCAAGGCGCTTCACCCAGAAACGACATGCACCGACTATGACATGAATGATGGCGTCAAGACGATCACACTCCGCGCTTGCCTAGTGGGATATTTTTTGCGTCACTGGCATATTGATTATTCCGCAGATGCGTCCGGTAACCCACGCGCGCAACAGCTCTATCTCGCAAATCGGAACGAAGTGCTGGACGCTGGGGTCCCGGGATGGACGTTGCAGCCGTAGAGTATGCGCTTCCAGGGGGCTCGTAAAACGACGGTTATGCGGCCCAAAGTAAGCGACCAGCGCCCCTCTTGGAGAGCGAGCTTTGGGTGGCAGTCGTGAGCGGCTGCTAGCGATGCGGTACCAGTGTCCCCTGCCTAGCTGGCGGGTTCGGTCATCGAAGTTTCGGACCTGATGCGCGTGCTCACCGGATTGCTCGCGAGCACCGCGCAGACTTCGCCCCGCCACCGGCCCCTCGCCATGCAGCTGCTGCTCGAGGAAATCCGCGCGGCGCCCTCGCTGCCTCTCGGCCTACCGTTGCCCCCGGAGCGGCGGCTGCGCACGCTGTGCGCCGCCATGATGGAAGAGCCGGGCTCAGACCGCACGCTCCAGGAATGGGCCCGCGTGGTGGGCGCGAGCGACAGGACGCTGGCCCGGCTTTTCCAGAGCGAGCTGAATACGAACTTCGCAATCTGGCGCCGGCAGCTGAGGCTCTCACGCGCCATCCACCTCATCGGCCGGGGCATCCCGCTGCACGTGGTCGCAGCCGAGCTCGGCTATGCGAATGCACTGGCTTTCTCCACCATGTTTCGGCAGGCACTCGGCTTTCCGCCCTCACAGCTCGCAGGCACGTCCGGGGTCTGGCCTGATCATCCTGCGTGGCACAACTGCCTCTGCCCTCTAACGCCTTTGCAGCCACCGCAGAATGACGACGTTCAGCAATGCGACCGCCCAACAAACCGCTCGTCTACCCGATCGTGTAACCGCGGGCGGGGTTCGCTGCGGTGCCGTCGGTCACTTCCGCTTCCGCCCCCGCCGGCGAGTCCGGGGATATTTGCTGGTCGCCAAGTGGCCGCCGCCTGGCGTCCAAGTCCGGCGGCACAACGCAAGATACAGCAGCACTCAAGGAGCTACGGGAAGGGATTAGAATCTCGACTCATTGACGATCAGTAGCCTTCGCATGCTGGTCGAACAATCGTCGCGCTATAGCAATCTGCCAACATCGGCCGGGGACGAGGGTGAAAACAATGTCGACCAATATCCAAGAAAAAAAGAAAATCCGGAACTTGTCGCTGAATAGCCTTTCCGAGCGCCATCCCGGACTCACGCGAGCCGTCGGCGACGGATATGCAGAAGCCGCCGCCGTTTGCCTGAGCCGTCATCACCGGCCGCCCACAACGGTGTCAGTCGGTGTTGATGAGAACTCGTCGGAGTGTAGTGCCGATTGGAACGTACCCGACGACCGAACGCTTCGGGCGTGGGCTAACGAAATCGATACGACCGAAGCAGGCGCCTACGGACTCACGCTTGCTGCGGTGGAGCTTGAACATGGATTAGTAGCTGTCCGACGCGCGGAAACACTCACTGGCGCAGATTATTACATTGCCCCAGCAGGCACCGATCTTTCTGATCTCGAAGCGTGCATACGACTCGAAGTTTCAGGAACCGATCGGGGCGACGAAAAGGTCATCGAACAACGCCTTAAAAGCAAGCTCAAACAGGCTGCCGCTGGCGCTAGTAACCTGCCGGCCATCGCATCCGTTGTCGGCTTCCAGGCTCGCGCGATCGTCATGGCAAAGCTCGAGGATACCCAATGAGCTGGGCCGACTTTCATACACAAAGCGAACTATTGGCCTCTGAGGCATTCGTCGCGTTAAGAGCCGGAAACGCAAGTTCCGCGGAAGCTTTGTACGCGAACGCTGCGGAATTGGAGGAGACAGCACTCCACGCTGTCGAGTCCGGCAAGCCTCGCACCTTGGGAATCACCGCGGTAAGCGCGGTGTCGCTCTGGTTCAAGGCACGAGCCTATCGGCGGGCGGAACAGCTTGCCTGTCTGATGCTCGGCAATAACGCCTTGCCTGAATTCGCAGCAGATAACCTGCGGTTGCTGATTCAGGCAATCTGGACCGAGCAGTCGAAACTTCAAGCAGGAGTTACGTTTCTTCCGGGGCAGGTGATGATCTCCGTGAAGGGTGGAGAGGTGGTTACCGGCGGAGCACCTCTAGATCTGATTGTCGATAAGGTACAAACGGTTCAATCGATTTTCTACCGGACCATTGAATTTTTGAAGAACATGCCCCATCGCTCGCGCGGAGGACCGCAACGATCAATTCAGGAAGCCTGCCGACCCTGGCTATTTCAGGCGCCCCCTGGAAGCTACCAATTCTCAGTCGCCATCCAGGAGCCAGCACAGAAGGATTTTTTCGACGAAGCCATTAAGCCTGATGAGGTTGCCCTTCATTTTTTAGCGGTTCTCAAGGCCTCGTCCTCCGATGAACGTGAAGCACTTGAAAAACTCATCCCGGATCGGGAATATCGGGCCACCTTCCTGAAACTGACGCGCAACCTAGCCCCCACCGGGAAGTCGTTTGAGCGTCTGGAAATCAAGGCAGCGGGCGAATCAGGAGGAGTCGTTCTCGCTCCAGAAAACCGGACCCTGATTAACCAGTCCTTACGTGAACAGAAGCCGCCTGTCTCATCCCAAGGGGAAGCGACAACGGTTGTCGGCACCCTGCGTGCGGTCCATCTGGATAAGGACTGGCTGGATCTCAACATGAGCGGAAAATCTGTCCACATTGACGGCGTCAAGGACTCCATTGATGACATCATCGGTCCCATGGTGAACAAGCAGGTAGTCGTGCATGTCCTCAAGCTACCCAAGGGCAAATTGAAGTTCGTCGACATTGAGCTGGAGGAGTAAGGCACGGCACGCGCATAACCGGGACATTCAAACCGGGGCACGCCAGACTTCTGAGAGATCGTCGGCAAGGTCTGCAAACGGGTTCGGCAGGATGCGGCGGGCCGCGAAGTTTCCGATCATGGCCGCGTTCGGATAGTGGAGCGCCAATCGTCGCGTTGCTGCGACGTAATACGCTCCGGAGGTCAGCATATCGCCAAACACGAAGATATGGGTTGGCTGATTCCCCACATTGCCGACGCGGGCGTCGAAGCTGAGATCCTGTGTACGGCGGCCCAACGGTTGAGCCCATCGCCGGGATAGGCGGACATCCGCTTTTTCCGTGCGGTCTCGATCAACCGCATGACGAACCCGAGCTTCGTCTTGTCATGTACAGAGGGCGGCAGTCAAACGACCGTGGCGTTCACGCCGGTCCGCGCGAGATCCAGTGCTGCCTGCTCGGATCGCGCCCTCGCGCCGCCTACGGCAGCGCAATCGGCATCGTCAGTTTCCTGGGCCGCCCGCCCCGGCGCCATCGCCATGGTCGGAAAGGCGATGACAAGAGAGCCCTTTCGTTCGTAAGCGACTCGGCCCGACCGTTTCCCCGTTCGCGCGCGCGTGAGGCATGGTGGTGATGGTTGTGTCGGAGTCAGTGTAGATCAAGTGAGATCGTGTCCACGATCGGCGATCGTGGGC
>NZ_JBQEPU010000042.1:0-47388 GCF_052045835.1 Paraburkholderia sp. 22099
CCGCACGCCGGATGAGGCATACTTCGCGACGCTGCCTGCGATCAAATTGGCAGCATGACCGCCCCGGACGTTCCACTTAAAAATCTCAGAAAACTGTCCGAACGAGCGAGGCCACCTCTGTTTGAGCCGCTTTCTTTGCCTACTTTCTTTGCGGCGGCAAAGAAAGTAGGTGCCGCCCCGCACAGGGGCAACACTAATAGACCACTAAGACCACAAGAAAAGGCCAACAAACCAGGCCCACAACCCAAACCGCCGCAGGCAAAAAAAACCCCCAAAAAAACCTAACCCGCGACAAACTCCCCCACAGCCTCCTCAACCGCCCTCTGCCGCCCGGCAAAAGCAGCCGAAGCACCACCCCCAGCACCACGACCGCCCCCCGTCTGAAACACGGCCACGGCAGCCGTCAACCGCCTCGCCTGCTCTTCCAGCGAACTGGCCGCCGCCGCAGCCTGCTCGACCAGCGCGGCATTCTGCTGAGTCACCTCGTCCATCTGAGCGACAGCGAGATTGACCTGATCGATACCGGTACTCTGCTCGATCGCGGCCGCCGCGATCTCGCCCATGATCGAACTGACGCGCGAAATCGCATTGACGATCTCCGTCATCGTCGAGCCCGATCGCTCGACCAGTTCCGAGCCGGCCTCCACCCGCGCCGTGGACGCGTCGATCAAACCCTTGATCTCCTTCGCCGCCGCCGCGCTTCGTTGCGCCAACGACCGCACTTCGCTCGCCACCACCGCAAAGCCGCGTCCCTGCTCGCCCGCGCGCGCCGCTTCCACGGCGGCGTTCAGCGCGAGGATATTGGTCTGAAAAGCAATCCCTTCGATCACGCCGACAATGTCGGCAATCCGCCGCGAGTCGTCGACGATGCCATGCATCGTGCCCACCACCTGCTCGGTGAGGTTGCCGCCCTGCGCGGCCAACGTCGACGCGCCCTGGGCCAGCGAACTCGCCTGCTTCGCGTTGTCCGCGGTCTGCTTGACCGTCGAGGTGAGCTGTTCGATGCTCGCCGCCGTTTCCTCGAGCGACGCGGCCTGCTCCTCGGTGCGCTGCGACAGATCGGTATTGCCCGCGGCGATCTCGCTCACGCCGGTGTCGATCGATTCCGTGCCCTGGCGTACCGAGTTCACCGTCGCGATCAGCGAGTCCTGCATCTTGCGCAACGCGGCGGCGAGGCGGCCCATTTCGTTGTCGCTGCTCACGACGATCTGGCCGGTCAAGTCGCCGCCGGCGATGCGCTGGAATTGCGCGATGGTGGCATCGACCGGACTGACGATCGCGCGCACCAGCACCGCGCGGCCGATCCACGACGCCAGCAGCGACGCCGCCATGCCGATCGCCACCGCAATGCAGATCGCGTAGAACAGGTCCTGCGCATCCTGATAACGCTGCGCGGCGCGATCGAGTTGCAATTTTTCGAGCGCGAGCATCGCCTTTTCGTACGCGCTGTAGAGCGACGGCAGCTTGCGCGCCTGCAATTGCTGGAATGCCGTCTTGTCGCCCGATTTAAGCGCGGCCATTGACGGATCGACGCCCTCGCGCAGGAAAATGTCGCGCTTGTCCTGCATCTCCTTGATCAGGCGCTGTTCGTCGGCATCCGTGCTCGCGCGGCTCAGATAGTGGGCAAGACGCTCGTTGGATACTTTCTGGTATTGATCGAACCGCTTCAGCACGGCATCCGCGCCGTCCTGATCGTTCAGATCGACGAGCGATGCGTACGTCGCGAGCGCCAGGCGTAAACGCAGCAACTGGCCGGCGCTGCCTTCGAGGTCGGCGACCGCGGGCGTATCCACCGTGTACATCTGCTGCAGCGACGCATTGCTCGCGCGCAGCGACAGCAGACCGGCGGCGGCGCCGAGCAGCAGCACCACGCCGAAGAACGCGATCATCAGGGTAAGACAGGTGCGAATCGACAGATTTTTCAGCATTGGCTCTCTCCAAAGGGGGCTGCCTGACCGAATTGTTCAGTGATTAGCCTCGGCCACGCCTGCTGCGCCTAAGCCCCTTCGGCCAGGTCCGCAACTTTTTATTCGAATTCGTGCGACTGCGACACATAAAGGGACTACGGCTGAATCGCGCAAAACTTTATGGCTGGTAGCGCGTGGGCTTGCGATCCATCAAGATACGAGCGAAAGCGGGAAGCCGTTGCCCGGAGACCCTTTTGCGGGACTATCCGGGTTTCCGGTCGGCGGCGGTTGATGGAAAGTGACGAGGCACGCGTCTTCGGAGCATTTCTATGTCGGAAATAGCCACGGCTCTGCTGGTCTTCGTTTTGTTGCTCGCCGCAACCGGACTCGGCGTGTGGGTGCGCCCGCTTTTGCCCGAGGAGCACAAGGCGCACGAAACGGTGCAACTCGTCCAGTTGGTGATCGGCATGCTGGTGACGTTTGCCGCGCTGGTGCTGGGCTTGATGACGGCGTCGGCGAAATCCAGCTTCGATACGGCGTCGAATGATTTGCGCACCTTTGCCGCCGATCTGATCGAATTCGATACGACGCTGCGGCAATACGGCGACGAAACCGCCGAGCCGCGCCGCCTGTTGCGGGCTTATACCGCGGCGGCGATTGCGTCGACGTGGCCCGGCGAGGCCGCGCCCGCCGGTGATTATCCGAAGAACATCGGCACGCGACCCGGCTCGACGAAGCTGGAAAACGTGCGCCTCGGCGAATTGTTGAACACGGTGGGCCAGCGGCTGCGGCAATTGCAAGCGCGCGACGCCTTGCAGCAGCGCGCGCTCGATGATGGTTTGACGCAGTTCCGGCGCGTCGTGGATGCGCGGTGGAAACTCATCGAGGAGGCGCACAGCTCGATCTCGCAGCCTTTCTTCAAGACGCTGACTTTCTGGTTGTGCGTGATTTTTCTCAGCTTCGGGTTGATCGCGCCTCGCAACGCGCTGGCGCTCGTCACGATTTCGCTGGGGGCTGTTTCGATCGCTTCCGCTATCTATGTCATCGTGGATCTGGATTCGCCGTTTTCAGGGCCGATCGTTATTTCCAGTTCGCCGATGAGAGATGCGTTGGAGCATCTGCTCGCGGCGCCCCCTGTCTCACCAGGCGATGCGTGACACCCGTCACCGCCTGAACAACGTGGCGCGCGGCGCCGTCCTCAATGCCTCCGTCTCAACGAGCGACCGAAAGGCAATCCGCCAGGCGAGCCAGCATGGCGTCGCAAGCGCGCAATTGCTCGACGGTGACGAATTCATCGGGCTTGTGTCCCTGGTCCATGCTACCGGGTCCGCAGACCACCGTGGGAATGCCCGCCTGCTCGAAGAGCCCGCCCTCCGTGCCGAACGCCACCGTGCCGAATTCCTCGGAGCCGCTGAGCAACGCCAAAAGACGCGCCGCTTCGCTATCGGGCGAAGTCGCCAATGCCGGATAAGCGGAGAGCGACTGAAAGCGGATGTCGGCTTCGGACTTCACGGCGCGCATTTTCGGCAGCAACTCGGCTTCGGCGTAGGTCTGCAATGCGTCGGCTACACGATGCGCGTCGAAACCCGGCAGCGCGCGCACTTCGAAGTCGAATTCACATTCCGCCGGCACGATGTTCAGCGCACGGCCGCCTTTGATCACGCCCGTCTGCACGGTCGAGAACGGCGGATCGAAACGCTCGTCGTGATGTTCCGGCTGGGCCAGTTGCTCGCCGATCTGTTCCAGACGGCCGATCATCCGCGCCGCGTACTGAATGGCGTTGACGCCATACGGCGCATAGGCCGAATGGCAAGGCGCGCCCTTCACGTGACAGCGCATCGCCAGCTTGCCCTTGTGCCCCAGCACCGGCTTGAGTTCAGTCGGTTCGCCGATCAGACACAGAACCGGCTTATGCGCGCGCCGCTCCAGTTCCGCCAGCATCGGCCGCACGCCGAGGCAGCCGACTTCCTCGTCGTAGGAAAAGGCGAGATGCACCGGCAGCTTCAACGTCCGCTCGACAAAGCCGGGCACCGCCGCCAGCACCGATGCGATGAAACCCTTCATGTCGGCCGTGCCGCGGCCATACAGCCGCCCATCGCGTTCCGTGAGACGGAATGCATCGACGGTCCACGCCTGGCCTTCGACCGGCACCACGTCGGTATGGCCGGACAGCACGACGCCGCCGCGCTCGCGCGGACCGATGGTCGCAAACAGATTCGCCTTGGTGCGCTCGGCGTTGTAGAACAGTTCGCTCTCGACACCGAGTTCGTCGAGGTAGCGCCGAATGAACGCGATCATGTCCAGATTCGAATCGCGGCTGACCGTCGGAAAGCCGATCAGGCTTTCGAGCAGCGCGCGGCTGGATCTGTCATTCATTGCCCGGCACTCCGTAGCTGGGCGCGGCGGTCGGATTCAACGCGCGGGTCAGGTAGTCCTGCATCTGCGGCCGATACGCGTGCCACAAACCGTCGAGTTGACCGATGGGATCGTCGTCCGCCCAATCGACCCGCAAATCGACCATCGGCCAGCTCACGTCGCCGACGATCTTGAGCGCCGCCGAATGCACCGGCCCCGCCTCCCCGCCCGCGGCCATCGCCGCATGCATCGCCGCGAGCAGCCGATCGACCAGCGCGCCGGATGCCTGCTCGAACGCCGGAACCATCGCCTCGATCACTTCGATGCCCGCGAGCATGTTGCCCGCGGCCACGCATTGCTTGCCGGCGACGGCGTGATAGGTGCCCAACGCTTCCTTGCCGCTGAAGAACGCCGTGCGGCCCAGGCTATCGACCACCGTCACCTGCCGATATTCGCTCCACTCGCTTGCGCCGAGCGCGCGGTCCAATGCCGCGGCAGGATCGATTTTCCCGCTCTCCAGAAGGTCGAGAACTCGCGGGCCCAGCGCGGGCAGCGTGACGTTCTGGGTCGCCACCGCGCCGACGCCTGTCCGCACCCACGGGCAGCGAGCGCCGACCGCGATGCTGGAAGAACTGATCGCGATACCGAGTTGCCCCGATCGCGCACAACGTCCGACGATAGAGAATGTCATGTCGTGCTCCTCAGGCTGTCGGCCGCGTCCAGCCATCGGGAATCACGGCGATGACGTCGATCTCCATCAGCCATTGCGGCTGACCCAACGCGACCACCACCAGGCCGGTGGAAATCGGAAATACGCCTTTCAACCACTTTCCGACTTCCTGATAGACCGGCTCGCGATAACGGATATCGGTGAGGTAGGTCGTCGTCTTGACGACGTGAGACAAATCGCTGCCGGCCTCCTCCAGCAACTGCTTGAGATTTTTCATCGCCTGCTCGGCCTGGGCGCGCGGATCACCGAGGCCGACCAGACGGCCTTCGAAATCCGTCCCCACCTGGCCGCGTACATAGACCGTGTTGCCGGCGCGCACGGCCTGACAAAGATCGTTGTCGAGCGTCTGGTTCGGATACGTATCCTTCGTGTTGAACATGCGGATATGGGTATGCGTGGGTTGGCTCATCGATGCACCTCAATGCGGGGAAGAAATAGATCGCGGATCAAAGCGGCGTGGCGTTCAATTCACGCCCATTTCGCTGACTTTATGCACGCTTGAACCGGCGGACGCACCCTCGGCGCTTTCCGCGCTTTCCTCGTTGCGGCCTCGCGCATGGCGCTGCGATTCGTCGTAATACGCCAGATATTTGCGCTGCGTGACGAGGTGATCGGCGATGTGCTTCGCGTCGTGCCACACGCCCCAGATGAATGCCGAACCGCGACGCGACAGCCACGGCAAGCCGAGAAAATAGATGCCCGGCTCCTTCGACACACCGCGCTGATGCACCGGCTTACCCTTTTCATCGAAGGCGTCGACCTTCAGCCAGTTGAAATCGACCGCGTAGCCGGTCGCCCAGACAATCGACGTCACGCCGGCTGTCGCCAGATCGAGATCGCGCAACGGATGCGTGACGCACTCGGGATCGGCGGGAATGACGCGCGCTTCGGGCTCTGGCGGAAGATCGAGGCCGTTGCGCTCGGCATACGCGTCGGCCGCGTCCAGCAGCGACAGATAGTTTTCGTCACCGCGCGCGAGGTTCGTCGCGAGATCGGCTTCGAAGGTCGCCACGCCCTTATCGAAAGACTTCGTGAGACCGACGAGCGTCACGCCCTGCTGCGCGAGACGCCGGAAGTCCACCGTATGACCGCCGCGCGAGCCGCTCACGGCAATCGTGACGTGCTCCCTGCCGGGCTTCATGACCTCCGCGTCCCATTCGCCGAGCACGCCCAGCCACCAGCAGAAATCGCGGCCGCGATAGGCGCGCGGCGGACGATCGTGCGCACCGACCGACAGATAGACGCGCTTGCCCGCACGTTGCAGCTCGTCCGCGATCTGCACGCCGGACGATCCCGCGCCGACCACGAGCACGCCCCCTTCGGGCAATTGCCCCGGATTGCGATAGTCGGCGGAATGAATTTGCGTGAGAGCCGAATCTCGCGGCGCGATCGGCGGAATCACGGGGCGCTGGAAAGGCCCGGTCGCGACGACCACGCGATTGGCCTCCACCACGCCCTCCGACGTTTCGATGGTGAAGCCCGGCCGCCCGGCATTGCGCACGACCTGCCGAACTTCCACGCCGGTGCGGATCGGCGCCTCGAACTTCCTTGCATACGCGACGAAATAATCCGCCACCTGCTCTTTTGAAGCGAAGGCGTCCGGGTCGACATCCGCGAACTCGAGATTGGGGAAACGATCGTGCCACGCGGGACCGTTGGCCACCAGCGAATCCCAGCGTGCCGTGCGCCAGCGCTCGGCGATACGCGCGCGCTCCAGCACGAGATGCGGCACGCCGAGCTTGCTCAGATGTTCACTCATGGCGACGCCGGCCTGACCGGCGCCGACCACCAGCGTATCGATTGACGTTCTTTCCACTGTCATGACTGTGTCCTTCTGAAGAGGCGGTGGTTTGCGATGGCGTGTGCCGCCTGGGCCATTCGTCTGCGTGAAAATCTACCCGCCCGTTCCGAATCCGAAAAACACATTTAAAAAATGCATAGCATTGGGTTTACCTATGCAGCGCTTTTTGACCGCTTCACAATGCGGCGCATTGAAGACCTTGAAGAGGGAGCGTCGTCGATGGAAAGCCACCCGTTGCGCTACTCGTTGCGCCAGTTGCGCTATTTCGTGGTCACCGCCGAAGCGTTGTCGTTCACCGCCGCCGCGAAGCGTCTGCACATCTCGCAACCGTCCATCTCGACGGCGCTTGCGGATCTGGAAGTGTCGTTCGGCGTGCAACTGTTCATACGGCATCACGCGAGCGGTCTGTCGCTCACGCAAGCGGGACGCGATCTGCTCGGGCAAGCGCGCAATCTTCTGAAGATCGCGGAGGAGTTGCAGACCACCGCCAAGGAAATGGACGGCGGCATGACGGGCGCCATCGCGCTCGGCTGTCTCGTCTCGCTCGCGCCGCCGCTCATGCCGGGGCTGATCAGCCGTTTCACGGGCGAGCACGCGGGCATTTCGTTTCGCACCGTCGAGGCGCATCAGGATGGTCTCTTGCGAGGCCTGCACGACGGCTCGCTCGATCTCGCCCTCACCTACAGTCTCGACCTGACGGAAGACATCGCCTTCACGCCGCTGCTCTCGCTGCCGCCTTACGTGATCCTGCCGAAGACGCATCGCCTCGCACGCGCGCGCAAGGTGTCGCTCGTGGACCTCTTGCACGAGCCCTATGTGATGCTCGATCTGCCGCACAGCCGCGAGTATTTCGCGGCGCTCTTCGACGCGGTGGGCAGCCGCCCCGTGCCCGCGTTCCGTTCATCGCAGCCGGAGGTGGTGCGCGGCATGGTGGCCAACGGTCTCGGCTATAGCCTGCTCAATTTTCCGCTCAAGTCGAATCGCACCGTGGACGGCGAAGAGTTCGCGATCAAGCGCTTCAAGGACAACGTCAACGCAACGATGCTCGGCATCGCGCAATCACGCACGATGAAGCCCCGCCAGGTCGTGCAGCGCTTCGCTTCGTTCTGCGAGCACTATATTCGGCGACTGCATATCGACGCATGACGCGCAGCGCTCAATCGGCTGCTTCGCGCGTTCGCGCGCTGCATAGGCAAAAACTTTGCTTTGTATCTGAAAACAATATTTTGCCTTGCAAATTGGCTTGATAGATTGATGTCCATGTTGAGCGCCGCCACGCAAAGCCTCGCGACGGCGCGCTCTTAACGTGACGACTCGAGGGGGACATCATGACCAGCCCGGCAAGGACGATCGCAGTGCAAGCGCTTGTCGACGACCTGCGCACGGGTTGCGAACGGCCCTTCAGCGACGCGCATGCGATGCCGCCCGGCGTGTACACGTCGCCCGAATTTCTCTCGCTGGAAGAGCACGCGATCTTCGAGCGGGAATGGCAATGCGTCGGCCGCGCCAGCGCGCTCAAGGAAACCGGCGATTACATGACCGCGCGCATCGGAGCGCAACCGGTCGTCGTCTTGCGCGACGAACAGATGCGGCTCAAGGCGATGTCGAACGTGTGCCTGCATCGCATGTCGGTGCTGCTCGAAGGACGCGGCAATGTACGCCGCATCGTCTGCCCCTATCACGCGTGGAACTATTCGTTGGACGGCGCGCTGCAAGGCGCGCCGCTCATGGATCGGCAAGCGGGCTTCTGCAAGGAAAGCTACAGGCTGCCCGCCGTGCGTTGCGAGGAATGGCAAGGCTGGCTCTACGTCACGCTCGACGAAAACGCGCCGCCCGTGCATACGCAGCTTGCCGGTTTGAGCGAACTCATCGGCGCATACGGCATGTCGGACTACATCGAGACCTTCCATGAAGAGCACGTGTGGGACACGAACTGGAAGATCCTCGCGGAAAACTTCATGGAGAGCTATCACCTGCCGATGCTGCATCGCGCGACGGTAGGACCGCATTCGCGGCTCGATGAAATGGAATGCCCGCCGGGCTATCCCGCGTTCAACTATCACTGGATCACGAAGGAAGCGTCCTTGCCCATCGGGAACGCGCATCCGGACAACACGCGTCTCACGGGACACTGGCGCAAGACTACCGCGCTGCTCGCCATCTACCCGACGCATCTCGTCACGCTCACGCCGGGCTACTTCTGGTATCTCGTGCTGCAACCTGAAGGCGTGGGGCGCGTGCATATCCGTTTCGGCGGCGGGCTTGCGCCGGAGTTCATCGCGGACCCCGAGGCCGGCGCGCACATGGCCACGCTGAAGAAACTGCTCGACGAGGTGAATGCGGAAGACCGGCGCGGCGTGGAAGCGGTGTTTCGCGGCGTGCACGCGCCGCTCGCGAAGCCCGGCCATCTGAGCCATCTCGAACGCCCCAACCATGACTTCGCGCGCTACGTCGCCGGCAAGATCGCCGCGACGAAGCCCGGCACGCACTGATTACGACGCACCATCGAGAGGAACGCGATCACATGTCGAACCCTGCCTTCATTTCGCTCTCGCGGGTGAGCAAATCGTATGACGGCGCCCAGTACGTCGTCGATGATCTGAATCTCGACGTGAGCAAGGGAGAATTCCTGTCGCTGCTCGGCCCCTCGGGCTCGGGCAAGACGACCACGCTGATGATGCTCGCGGGTTTCGAAACGCCCACTCACGGCGAGATTCGTCTCGACGGCCGGCGGCTCGACGACAAGCCGCCGCATCAACGCGACATCGGCATGGTGTTTCAGAACTACGCGCTGTTTCCGCATCTGACGATCGCGGAGAACGTTGCGTTTCCGCTCTCCGTGCGGCACGTGAGCCGCGCCGAACAGAAGGCGCGTGTGAAGCGCGCGCTCGAGATGATCGAGCTGCCGCATCTGGCGAACCGGCGTCCCGCGCAGTTATCCGGCGGACAGCAGCAACGCGTGGCGCTCGCACGCGCGCTCGTGTTCGAGCCGAGCGTCGTGCTGATGGATGAGCCGCTCGGCGCGCTCGACAAGCGCCTGCGCGAAACGATGCAATACGAAATCATGCGCCTGCATCGCGAGTTGTCGCTCACGATCGTCTATGTGACGCACGACCAGGCCGAAGCGCTGACGATGTCGGACCGCGTCGCCGTGTTCTCCGACGGCCGTATCCAGCAGGCCGCCACACCGAGCGAACTGTACGAAAACGCGCAGAACGCGTTCGTCGCCAACTTCGTCGGCGAGAACAACGGGTTGACCGGGCGTGTCGTCACCGCGGGCGAAGGCTGGGCGACGCTGGCGCTCTCGGACGGCAGCGTGATTCGCGGCCGTTGCGAACACGGCCTGCGCGCGGGCGACGACGCGATGCTCGCGTTGCGCCCCGAACGCGCGCATATCCCGAGCGCGGAAGGCACGCAGGCAAGCACGCGCGCCGACGAACACAACAACGTGGTGCACGCGCGCGTCGAGGAACGGGTGTATTGCGGCGATCATCATCGCGTGCACCTGAAGCTCGGCTCGCGCGATTCGATCGTCGTGAAAGTGCCGAATACGCAGCGCCACGCGCTGCCTTCGCCCGGCAGCACGATCGAGATCGCGTGGCGCCACGACGACTGCAAGATTCTCGCGATGACCGCGCCGCGAAGCGCGCCCGCGATGCCCGTATCCGCACCGCCTTCACCTTCCATCATCACGACCGCACCAGCAGGAGCCAACTGACATGCGCACCCTCATCCAAGCACAATGCGCCGCACTCGCCGTACTCGCATTCGCCACCGTGGCCGCCCAGGCGGCGGAGACCCTCTCCGTCGTGACCTTCGGCGGCGCATACGAAGCGGCGGCCAAGAAAGCGTATTTCGAGCCGTTCACGCAAGCCACGGGAATCGGCTTCTCCACCGAATCGTATGACGGCGGCCTCGCGAAGCTCTCCGCGATGGAGCAGGCGAAGAACACCACGTGGGATCTGATCGACCTCGAAACCAACGATGCGATCACCGCTTGCGACGAAGGGCTCCTGCAGAAGTTCGACAGGAAGACGATCGGCAAGACGAGCGACTTCATCCCCGGCTCGATCAGCGATTGCGCGGTCGCGAGCATGGTCTGGTCCACCGTCTACGCGTACGACGCGAGCAAACTCAAGACCGCCCCGACCACCGTCAACGACTTCTTCGACCTGCAGAAATTCCCGGGCAAGCGCGGCTTGCGCAAGTCGCCGAAGGTATCGATGGAATGGGCGTTGATTGCGGACGGCGTCGACCCGAAGGATGTCTACAAGGTGCTCGCCACCCCCGCCGGCGTGGATCGCGCGTTCAGGAAGCTCGACACGATCAAGAAGAGCATCGTGTGGTGGGAGTCGGGAGCGCAGGCGCCGCAGTTGCTGGCGGACGGCGCGGTCGTGATGACACAGGCCTACAACGGCCGCATTTCCGATGCCGCGAAGAAGGACAACAAGCCGTTCAAGGCCGTCTGGGACGCGCAAGTCTATGACTTCGACTGGTGGGGTGTGCCGACGGGCGCGAAACACGCCGACGCTGCCGCGAAGTTCATCGTCACCGCTTCGCAGCCGAAGGCCTATGCGGAATTGTCGAAGTACATCGCCTACGCGCCGCCGCGCAAGGACGCGATCGCGCTAGTCGACAAGCAGCGCCTCGCCGATCTGCCGACCGCACCCGAGAACTTCAAGCGCGCGCTGCAGATCAACGCGAACTTCTGGGCCGACAACGCGGACCAGATCAACAAGCGGTTCCAGGTGTGGCTGACGCAGTAACACCATCGTCCGACGAGAGCCCAACTTGACTACCAGCATGCCCGCTTCCGCCCAAGGCCCGGTGCCGGGCTCACTGACGAGAGCCGACGGCCGCGCGTCGTTTCAAAAGACGCGCCGCCGCGCATCGATGCAAGCGCTGTTGCTCGCGCTGCCGTTGCTCGTGTTTCTGCTGTCGACCTTCATTGCGCCGATCATGCTGTTGCTCGCGCGCAGCGTGCAGAACCGCGAAGTGCCCGACAGCATGCCCGCGCTTGCGCGCGCGCTTGATGCGTGGGACGGTGGCGGCGTGCCGGACGAACACACGTTCGCCCTGCTCGCGGCGGGGCTCAAGGAGGCGCAGCAGAGCGGGCAGCTCGGCACGGTGGCGCGGCGGCTGAACTTCGCGCAGCCCGAGTTTCGCAGCCTGTTGATGCGCACCGCGCGCCAACTGCCCGCCGATGCGCCGCCCGCGTGGAAAACGACGCTCGTCGGACTCGACGACCGCTGGAACTCGCCGGAGACCTGGCGGTTGCTGAAGCGCGCCGCCGCGTCGCCGACGCCGGACTATCTGCTCGCCGCGGTCGATGCGCAAGTCACGCCGCAAGGCGCGGTCGGGTTCGTCCCGGACAACGCTTCCGTCTATCGGCAGGCGTTCGCGCGCACGATCTCGATCAGCGCCGCCGTCACGCTGCTGTGCCTCGTGCTCGGTTATCCCGTCGCCTGGCTGCTCGCGAACTTGCCCGCGAAAAGCAGCAACCGGCTGATGCTTCTCGTGATCGTGCCGTTCTGGACCTCGCTGCTCGTGCGCACGACCGCGTGGTACGTGCTGCTGCAACCGGGCGGCGTCATCAATAGCCTGCTGATGGGTCTCGGTCTCGCCACGCATCCGCTGCCGCTGATCTTCAACCGCGCGGGCGTGCTGATCGGCATGACGCACGTGCTCCTGCCTTACATGATTCTCGCGATCTATTCGGTGATGAAGAGCGTGTCGCCGGTGTACATGCGGGCCGCGCAATCGCTCGGCGCGCATCCGTTCACCGCGTTCGTGCGGATCTACGTGCCGCAGACGCTGCCGGGCGTCGGCGCCGGCTGCTTCCTGGTATTCGTGCTCGCGCTCGGCTACTACATCACGCCTGCGCTGCTCGGCGGCGCCGGCGACGAGATGATCAGCCAGCTCATCGCGATGCAAACCAACACGCAGCTCAACTGGGGCCTCGCCGGCGCGCTGTCGGCCTATCTCGTGATTTTCACGGCGATCTTTTATTTCCTGTTCAACCGCATTGTCGGCATCGACCGCTTGCGTTTCGGTTGAACCGGGTCGAAACACGCACACGACGAAGGAACGGGACATGCAGGATCAACGCAACATGGTGCTGACGGAACGCATCGCCGCCCGCGGGGTGCGGCTGCATAGCGCGCTCGTGCTGTTCTTTCTGATTGCGCCGATTCTCGCGATCATCCCGCTCTCGTTCAATGCCGGCTCGTACTTCTCGTATCCGATGCAGGGCTTTTCGCTGCGCTGGTACGAGCAGGCGCTCACGAGCGCGGACTGGCAACGCGCGCTGCTGAATAGCGTCGGCATCGGCGCGGCTTCGACGCTGATCGCCACCTGTCTCGGCACACTCGCCGCGCTGGGCCTCTCGCGCGCGCAGTTTCCGCTGCGCGGTCTGATCATGCCGCTCATCATCTCGCCGATGATCGTGCCGATCGTCGTCGTTGCCGCGGGCTTCTATCTGATCTTCGCGCCGCTCGGCCTCGTGAACTCGTATCCCGGCGTCGTGCTGGCGCACGCGGCGCTCGGCACGCCGTTCGTCGTGATCACCGTGACGGCGTCATTGCTTTCCTTCGATCACAGTCTGTTGCGGGCCGCTTCCGGACTCGGCGCGCCGCCTTGGGTCGCATTCAGGCGCGTGACGTTGCCGCTCATCACGCCGGCGGTGGCGACCGGCAGCGTGTTCGCTTTCGCGACCTCGTTCGACGAAGTGATCGTCATTCTGTTCATCGGCGGGCCGGATCAAACCACCGTGCCGCGGCAGATGTGGAGCGGTATTCGCGATTCGATCGACCCGTCGATCCTCGCCGTGGCCACGATGTTGATCGTGTTTGCGGTGCTGCTGTTCGCGAGCATCAACTGGCTGCGCGGACGGGCGGCTGCGGCCAGCAACGCTGTTATCTGACGCACCGGGGCGCGTCGCTTCGTGGTCGCGCTGAAGCAGGGATTCGCCGGCTCAACAGCGGGCCATGAATAGGCGGGCAAACAAAAAGCCCGCACTCCATGGGAGGGCGGGCTCGCACCTGCAAAACTGTTTTAGTCGGGTTTAGAACGGAATGTCGTCGTCCATTTCATCGAAGCCGCCGCCGGCCGGGGCGCTCGGACGGCTAGAACCACCGCTGGCGCCACCACCCGCGCCGCCGCCGCTGCCGCCACGCGAACCGCCGCCCGACATCGCACGGCCACCACCGCCACCGCCGCTGCGCTCCGACGGCTCACCGCGGCTATAACCGCCTTCGTCGCCACCGCCGCCCATCGAGCCGCCGCGGCCGCCCAGCATTTGCATCTGCTCGGCGACGATTTCGGTCGAGTAACGGTCGGTGCCGTCTTGCGCCTGCCATTTACGGGTGCGAATGCGCCCTTCCAGGTACACCGACGAGCCTTTCTTCAGATATTCCGACACGATTTCAGCGAGCCGGCCGAAGAACGACACACGGTGCCATTCGGTGGCTTCCTTGAATTCGCCGGACGCCTTGTCCTTGTACCGATCCGTCGTTGCAAGGCGGATGTTCGCCACTGCGTCGCCGCTCGGAAGATAACGGACTTCCGGATCGGCTCCGAGATTGCCGACGAGAATGACCTTGTTCACGGATGCCATGAGTTTCTCCTGTTGATTCCATTTCGGGCGGCGCGGCGGTGCACGGTTCGCGTCTCATGGGCCGGCGGGCCCGAGACCGGAAGTGCGCCGCATCCCGCCGCCGGGTGAGTTCTGGTGTTTTTGGGGCGAATCCCCGAGTGCGGTCTTCGGGATGCGCCCTTCGGGGTCGCCGTATTACGCCTTGCGCGGCGGCTGTTTCATCTTTGCGGCGATTATAAGCCAGCAAAACACGAGGCCAGAGCACGCGAAGAAAACGGCGCTCTGACCGTCCACCTTCAGCAGCCAGCCGCCGATCATCCCGCCCAACGCAAGACCGATCGACTGCGTGGTGTTGTACACGCCGGCAGCCGCGCCCTTGCGGGTGCCCGGCGCCAGTTTCGACACCAGCGACGGCTGCGAGGCCTCCAGAATATTGAAGCCTAGAAAGTACACAAAAAGGATCGCCGCCACACTCAGAATCGTATGCGGAGCGACGCCCAATAACAACTGTCCGATCAGGATAAGACCGATCGCCGACAACAGCACGGTTTTCATTTGCCCGCGTTTTTCAGCGGCGATGATCGCCGGCACCATCATCACGAACGAGAGGCCCATCACCGGCAAATAAATTTTCCAGTGCGAGGCGACCGGCAAGCCGCCCGCTTCGAGAATGCGCGGCACGACGAGGAACAGCGCGGTTTGCGTCGCGTGCAGCACGAGCACGCCGAAATTCAGGCGCAGCAGCTCGACGTTATGCAGCACTTCGGCGAACGGCGCGCGCACGTGCACCGGCTTGGGCGCGTCGGGCACGACCCACAGCACCACGCCCACCGCGAGAATCGAGAAAATGCCGACCAGCGTGAACAATCCGCTCATGCCGACCCAGTGGAACACGATCGGCGCGCCGACGATCGCCACCGCGAAGGAGACGCCGATACTGCCGCCCACCATCGCCATCGCCTTGGTGCGATGCTCCTCGGCGGTGAGGTCGGCGATAAACGCGATCACCGCGGACGACACCGCGCCCATGCCCTGGATCACCCGGCCGACGATGATCCACGTCATGTCGTGCGCGCCCGCCGCGACGAAGCTGCCGAGCGCGAAAATCAGCAGGCCGGTGGCGATCACGGGCTTGCGTCCGACCTTGTCGGAGACCCAGCCGTAGAAGATGTACAGCATCGACTGCGTCACGCCGTATGCGCCGAGCGCGATGCCCACCAGCAGCACGTTGTCGCCGCCGGGGATGGTTTTCGCATAGATCGAGAACACCGGCATGATCATGAAGAGACCGAGCATGCGCAGCGCGAAGATGGCGGCGAGCGACACGGTCGCGCGCAGTTCGGGCGCGCTCATGCGTGAGGGTGTGGCGGACGGATTGGACATCGGGAGCGTTCTTCGAATGAGCTGGGCGGCGCACCGCGGGCGGCCGGCCCAGACGGGGCGGCCACGACCAGCCGGCTTACCACGGGACTGCGGGACACAGACAGTATGCGGCGCGGCATTCGAGCCGGCGGCTTCGCGCACTCCCCGCTCGCGCCGCCCCGCTGTTGCCTCGCGGCTAGCTTGTACTCGCGGAAAACGGCCCCAGTTAAACCTGTTCCCGCGACGCTGGACCGCTGCCTTACAGCTTGCCCTGGCGCCCGTTCGGGCGGTCAGGAAGCCGTAACGGCGGTCTTGAAAAGTCGTTATAGTAGCAGGTTTAGCCTCTTCCTCTTTCCGCAGTTCATGGAATAAATCCGTGGAACAAATCCGTATTCGTGGGGCTCGCACCCACAACTTGAAGAACGTCAATCTCGACCTTCCACGTCACAAGCTCGTCGTTATCACGGGCCTTTCCGGCTCAGGCAAATCGTCGCTCGCGTTCGACACGCTCTATGCGGAAGGACAGCGGCGCTACGTCGAAAGTCTCTCCGCCTACGCGCGCCAGTTCCTGCAATTGATGGAAAAACCGGACGTCGATCTGATCGAGGGCCTCTCGCCGGCGATCTCGATCGAACAGAAGGCGACGTCGCACAATCCGCGCTCCACGGTCGGCACCGTCACCGAAATTCACGACTATTTGCGGCTGCTGTTCGCGCGGGTCGGCACGCCTTACTGCCCGGACCACGAGATTCCGCTGCAAGCGCAAAGCGTCTCGCAGATGGTCGACGCGGCGCTCGCGTTGCCGGAAGAGACCAAGCTGATGATCCTCGCGCCCGTGGTGGCGAACCGCAAAGGCGAGCACGTCGAACTGTTCGAGGAAATGCAGGCGCAGGGCTTTATCCGCTTCCGGGTGCGCTCGGGCGGCGGCACCGCGAATGAAGGCGTCGCGAGGATTTATGAGGTGGACTCGCTGCCCAAGCTGAAAAAGAACGACAAGCACACAATCGACGTGGTGGTGGACCGTCTGAAAGTGCGCGGCGATATGAAGCAGCGCCTCGCCGAATCGTTCGAAACGGCGCTGCGTCTTGCCGACGGCCGCGCGATCGCGCTCGAAATGGATACGGACAAGGAACATCTGTTCAGCTCCAAGTTCGCCTGCCCGATCTGTTCGTATTCGCTGCAGGAACTGGAGCCGCGCCTCTTCTCGTTCAACAATCCGATGGGCGCGTGCCCGGAATGCGACGGCCTCGGCCAGATCACCTTCTTCGATCCGAAGCGGGTGGTCGCGCATCCGTCGCTCTCGCTCGCGGCGGGCGCGGTGAAGGGCTGGGACCGGCGCAACCAGTTTTACTTCCAGATGCTGCAAAGCCTCGCGGCGTTCTACGAGTTCGACATCGACACCGCCGTCGAGGATCTGCCGGAAAAAGTTCGCAAGATTCTGCTGTACGGTTCGGGCAAGCAGGAGATTCCGTTCTCATACATCAACGAGCGGGGCCGCACGTCGGTTCGCGAGCATGTGTTCGAAGGAATCATCCCGAACCTGGAGCGGCGTTATCGCGAGACCGACTCGGCCGCCGTGCGCGAGGAACTCGCCAAGTACCAGAACAATCAGCCGTGCCCCGCTTGCGCCGGCACGCGGCTGCGCCGCGAAGCGCGCTTCGTGCGGATCGGCGCGGACGGCGACGCCCGCGGCATCTTCGAAATCAGCGGCTGGCCGTTGCGCGATGCGCTCGGCTATTTCCAGACGCTGCGGCTGGAAGGCTCGAAACGCGAGATCGCCGACAAGGTCGTCAAGGAAATCGTCGCGCGGCTCATGTTTTTGAATAACGTCGGGCTCGACTATCTGTCGCTCGAACGCAGCGCGGAAACGCTCTCGGGCGGCGAGGCGCAGCGCATTCGTCTCGCCTCGCAAATCGGCTCAGGTCTGACCGGCGTGATGTATGTGCTGGACGAGCCGTCGATCGGCCTGCATCAGCGCGACAACGACCGGTTGATCGCCACGCTCAAGCATCTGCGCGATCTCGGCAATTCGGTGATCGTCGTGGAGCACGACGAGGACATGATCCGCATGGCCGACTACGTGGTCGACATGGGCCCCGGCGCGGGCGAGCACGGCGGCATGGTGATCGCCGAAGGCACGCCCAGGCAAGTGCAGGCCAACGCGGCTTCGATGACCGGTCAGTACATGTCCGGCGCGCGCAACATCGAATTTCCCGACGAGCGAAAAGACCCGGACGAGCGCCGCCTGCGCATCGTGGAGGCGCACGGCAACAATCTGAAACACGTCACGCTCGATCTGCCGGTGGGCCTGCTGACCTGCGTGACCGGCGTATCGGGTTCAGGCAAGTCGACGCTGATCAACGACACGCTGTATCACGCGGTGGCGCATCACCTGTACGGCTCGGCCACGGAGCCCGCGCCGTACGAATCGATCGAGGGTCTCGAGCACTTCGACAAGGTCATCAACGTCGACCAGTCGCCGATCGGCCGCACGCCGCGCTCGAATCCGGCCACCTACACGGGCCTCTTCACGCCGATCCGCGAACTGTTCGCGGGCGTGCCGGCGGCCAAGGAACGCGGCTACGATCCGGGCCGTTTCTCGTTCAACGTGAAGGGCGGCCGCTGCGAATCCTGCCAGGGCGACGGCGTGCTGAAGGTGGAAATGCACTTTCTGCCCGACGTCTATGTGCCTTGCGATGTCTGCCACGGCAAGCGCTACAACCGCGAAACGCTCGACGTGCAGTACAAAGGCAAGAACATCAGCGAAGTGCTCGACATGACGGTGGAAAACGCCTACGAGTTCTTCAAGCCGGTGCCGGTCGTCGCGCGTAAGCTAAAGACCTTGCTGGACGTCGGCCTGGGCTATATCCGGCTGGGTCAGTCGGCCACTACCTTGTCGGGCGGCGAGGCGCAGCGCGTCAAGCTATCGTTGGAACTGAGCAAGCGCGACACGGGTCGCACGCTATACATTCTCGACGAGCCGACCACCGGTTTGCACTTCCACGACATTGCCCTTCTGCTGGAAGTTATCCATCGATTGCGAGATCAGGGTAATACCGTCGTTATCATCGAGCATAATCTCGATGTGATAAAAACTGCCGACTGGGTGATCGATCTCGGTCCGGAAGGCGGTGCGGGCGGCGGGCAGATCATCGCCCAGGGCACGCCGGAGCAGGTTGCGAAGTCGAAGGCAAGTTTTACCGGCAGGTATCTGGCGCCGTTGCTGAAACGCGCCGCCAGCAGAAAGTAACGGTGCACAACACGGGTGGAACGGGAAAAGCCATGGCCAAGCGGAATCAGGCGCGCGACGACGGGCAAGTGCAGGACCTACGCCCACGCCCGGTCAGGCTGACTAGCGACATGAGCCTGCCGAAGCTGTCGGCGGTCGAAATCGGCAGTTACGTGGTGATGTTGATCGGCATGTGGGCGGTCATTCAACTCAGGCTGCTCGGCGCGCTGCTGGCCGGGATGCTCGTGTTCCAACTGGTTCACACCATCGCGCCGCGCATCGAGCGTCATATGTCGAGCCAGCGCGCGCGCTGGCTCGCGGTGGTACTGCTCTCGGTGGTGATCGTGGGTTCGCTCACCGGCATCACGCTCGGCCTCATCGAGCATTTCGAGAACGACGTGCCGAGCGTGCAGAAGCTGCTCGATCAGGCCATGCAGTTGATCGATCAGGCGCGGGGGCGGATTCCGCAATTCATTGCCAGTTACTTGCCGGTCGACACCGAGCAGATGAAAGCCAAGGCCGCCGAACTGATGCAGACGCACGCCAACATGCTGCAGCAAAGCGGCAAGACGGCGGCGCGCGCTTTCACTCACATTCTGATCGGCATGATCATCGGCGCGATCATCGCGGTGGGCGCGCAGAAGCATATGCATCGGCTGCCGCTTTCCACGGCCTTCGTCACGCGCGTGACACGTTTCTCCGAAGCGTTCCGCCGCATCGTGTTCGCGCAAGTGAAGATTTCCGCGATCAATGCGGTGTTCACCGGCATCTTCCTGCTGGTCGTACTGCCGATGTTCCACGATCAGTTGCCGCTCTCCAAGACGCTGGTCATGGTGACGTTCATCGTCGGCTTGCTGCCGGTGATCGGCAATCTGATCTCGAACACGATCATCGTCGCAGTGGCGCTCTCGGTGAGCTTCCCGGCTGCGGTCATGTCGCTCGCGTTTTTGATCCTGATTCACAAGCTCGAATACTTCCTGAACGCGCGCATCGTCGGCGGGCAGATCGAGGCGCGCGCCTGGGAACTGCTGGTCGCGATGCTCGTGATGGAAGCCGCGTTCGGCCTGCCGGGCGTGGTCGCGGCGCCGATCTTCTATGCGTATATCAAGCGCGAACTGATTTATCTGCGGCTGGTTTGAACTGCCGCGCGCGGCGGCGCGCACAACGGCAAGGCGAAAAAAAACGGCACCGCGGTGCCGTTTTTTTATGCATGCATCAGAAGTCGATGCGCGCATTCAGCGACAAGGTGCGCGGATCGCCCGGCGTCACGTAATCCGCGTACTGATACTCCCAGTAGCGGCGATTGAGCAGGTTGTCGATGGCCGCGCGGAACGTCACGTCATAGCCGCCGATGCGCGTGGCATAGCTCGCGCCCAGATTGACCAGCATATAGCCCGGCGCGTTCAGATTGCCGGCCGGCCGCACGTTCGTATTGCCCGTGAACTTGGCGTCGGCGCCGATGCGCAGACCCGGCACGTAGGGCACCGAGTACGTCGCATGACCCGCCACCACGAACTGAGGCGCGCCGGCCACGCGGTTGCCGTTGTTCGCCGCGCCCTTTTCGTACTTCGTGTTGATCCACATGAGATCGCCGCCGACATTCCAGCTCGACCCCAGACGCACGTCGCCGCCAAACTCCACGCCCTGGAAGATCGACTCGCCGTCCTGCGCATAGACGTTCGCGCTGTTCGCGTAAGCCGCGCCGCGCTCGATGCGGAACAGCGCGGCAGTCGCGCTCCAGCGCGGATGCTCGGTCTTGATGCCGACTTCATACTGCTTGCTGCGCAACGGCTTGAGCAATTCGCCCCGGTTCGCGTAGGTGTCGCCCACCACGGTGCCCGCTTCCAGCGACTCGACGTAGCTTGTGTAAAGCGTCGTGGTCGGCGCCAGCTTGAACATCAGCGCGACGGTCGGCGTGACGACGCCGTTCTGGCTGTAGGTCGACGTGGTCGCGCCGGTGGTCGAGTAGCCGTGCTGCTCGTAGTTGGTGTAACGCACGCCGCCGAGCACCGACCAGCGCTGGGTCAACTGGATCGTATCGCTCGCGAACAGCGCTTTTTGCGTGATGTCGCTGTCGCGATAGGTGTAGTAGTTCGACGCGCCGCCGAAGGTGTTGGTGTTCGGCTGGTAGAGGTTGCCGGTGCCGATCTGGCCGAAGAAACTGTTCGCGCCGTAATCGTTCGTTTGACGCTGATACGCCGCGCCGATCACGAGCTGGTGCTGCAACGGTCCGGTCTTCACGCTGCCTTCCGCCGACACCTGCCACAAGCTCAGCCGATGCCCTTCCTTGCCGGCGAAACGGCTGTCCGTGTAATCGCCCGCGCCATTGAGCAGGTAGTACGTGCTCTCGTTGCGGTCGCGCGAGCTTTTGCTGTAGCTGTAGCTCGCATTGAGCGTCCAGTCCGGGCTCAGGTTGTATTGAACGCCCGCGGTGTAAAGCTGCAGGTTCGTGTTCAGGTGCTGATCGGGACCAGAGAGGTCGCCCGTGCCGCCGCTCATCGTGTGCGGCAGGCCCGTGCCGGAATACAGCGCCGTCGAAATCGCGCCCGTGATGCCGGTCGAATGACGCTCCTGGTAGAGCGCGCCGAAGGTCGCCTTCAGGTCGCGGGTAATGCGCGCGTCGAGCGCGACGGAAACTGAATCGCGCCGCACGTTGCCGTTGTTGTAGGTCTTGCCTTCCTCATGCGTCGCGTTCAGGCGATAGCCGAACATGCCGTCAGGGCCGACGCGGCCGCCGAGATCGGCGTGCTCGGTCCACACGCCGTCGGTGTAATAGCCGATGTCGATGCTGCGCACCGGCGTGCCGGACAGCGGCGGCTTCTTCGTCACGTAGTTCACGACGCCGCCCGGCGCGCCGAAGCCGTACATGAAACCGGTCAGCCCCTTGAGCAGTTCCACTTTTTCGAGCTGCTCGTACGGCATCGTGATGCCGTAGCTGTTGAACGGCATGCCGTCGATCTTGAAGCCGCTCTGCCAGTCCAGTTGCATGCCGCGCACCGTCAGATACGTGGCCCATGCGTTGTAGGCGTTGCCGTTGTCGGAGACGGAGGCGTCGGTGGCGAACACGTCGCCGAGTTTGGACGGCTGGCGGTCCTGCAATTGTTCGCTCGTGACGACGGTGGTCGAGAACGGCGTGTCGAGTTGTGAACGCGTGCCGAGCGCGCCACTGCTGAGTTCTTCCTTCAGATGCTGCTCGGTGTCTTGCGCCGCTGTGATCTTGACTGCTGGCAACGCTTTTTCGCCCGCTTCAGGCGTCTCCGATGCCGGCGCCTGCTGCGCGAAGGCAGCGTGGCTCGCCGCAAACGCTAGGCAGGTGGCCCAATGCAGCGGCCGCATCGTTAGCCGTTTCTGCGGCAGCGGTTCTATTCCGTTTCTTACCCCGTCTCTTACGCTCATCGCTGACCCTGTTTTTCTGAATACCCCGAACAAATGAGAATCATTCCCAATTCGTACAGGCCGCGATGATGCCGAAAAAGCTATGCGAATTGTAAGCTTCGAGATGCGGCATTTTGCCGCATGCGCATAACCGATGCGAGCTGGAGGCCATGCCAGATGGGGCGTCGCCCAATGATCGAGCGTCACTCCGTCGGCTTAACCGTGTTGCGCTTACGGAAAACTTGCAGCCGATGGCACGATTCCCTAAGATGAGAACAATTCCCATTTACGCAGAACCGGTGCCGTGACAGCTCATCCGAACTTCCGCTTTACCCCTCCAGCTCGCGTATGAGGCAGCAACTCATCCGACTGCACCGCTGGTTCGGTGTCGCCACGGCGCTGTTTCTGTTCGTCGCGGGCCTGACCGGCGCGATCATCGCGTGGGATCATGAACTCGATGCGGCGCTGAACCCATCGTTCTTCAAGGCCCGTACCGCTGGCCCGGCGCTCTCCGGACTTGAACTGGCACGTCGCGTGGAAGCCGCCGATCCGCGTCTCCAGGTGACGTATCTGCCGCTTGCCGCCGAACCCGGCCGCACGTTGCAGATGATGGCGCTGCCGCGCACCAATCCCGCGACCAAACAGCCTTACACACTCGACTTCAACCAGATCGCGGTCGATCCCGCCACCGGCGAGATTCAGGGACGTCGCGAATGGGGTGCGGTATCGCTCGCGCGGCTCAATCTGATTCCCTTCATCTACAAACTGCATTACACGCTGCACTTGCCGTTTACCGGCGGCGTCGATATCGGCGTCTGGCTGATGGGCATTGTCGGGATCGTGTGGCTGTTCGATAGCGTGATCGCGCTATGGCTGTCGTTCCCTAGCCTGAACGCATGGCGCAAGTCGTTCGCGTTTCGCTTCGGACGCGGCGGCTATGCGCTCACCTTCGATTTGCACCGCTCCGGCGGCGTCTGGATCTGGGGCTTGCTGGTGATCGTCGCGCTGACGTCGGTGTCGATGAATCTCGCGGCGCCTGTCGTGCGGCCAATCGTGTCGCTGTTCTCGACGCTGACGCCGGACCCGATCAACAATCCGGAAATCCTGCGCGCCCCGCAACCGGGCGACCAGGTGCTGAGCCGCGAGCGCATCGTGCAACTGGCCGAGGCAGCCGGCAAGGCACGTGATCTCAACGCACCGCCGGGCGGCCTCTACTACGCGGAATTCCTCCACGCCTACGGCGTAGGCTTCTACGCGACCGGCAACGATCACGGCGATATCGGCCTGGGTAATCCCTGGATGTATTGGGACGCCGCCACCGGCAAGCCGCTCGGCGCGCAGATACCCGGCAAGGGCACGGCCGGCGACATCTTCATGCAGGTGCAGTACCCGCTGCATTCGGGGCGCATTCTGGGAATCGGCGGGCGGATTCTGATTAGCGCGGTCGGCATCGCGGTCGCCGTGCTGAGCGCGACGGGACTGCTGATCTGGCTGAAGAAGCTGAACGCGCGCCGCCGTTCGGCGCAAAACGCAAGCCGCATGCGGGACGGCGGCAGGTCCGTAGCGTAGTTCTCGGGGAAAGGTCGCTTCCGGCGCACATGCTTGCAGCATTGGCGGAAAGTCGGGCCCCCGCCACTGCAAGCGCGTCGGCTGCTTTTAGCGGAACACCACCGTCTTGCTGCCGTTCAATACGACGCGATGCTCGACGTGCCACTTCACCGCACGTGCGAGCGTCACGCATTCGACGTCGCGGCCGATCGCCGTCAGTTGCTCCGGCGTCATGCTGTGATCGACCCGCTCCACTTCCTGCTCGATGATCGGACCTTCGTCGAGATCCGTCGTCACGTAGTGGGCCGTTGCGCCGATCAGCTTCACGCCGCGGTCGAATGCCTGGTAATACGGCTTCGCGCCCTTGAAGCTCGGCAGGAACGAATGGTGAATGTTGATCGCGCGGCCCGCGAGCGCTTCGCACAGTTTCGGCGACAGAATCTGCATATAGCGCGCGAGCACGACCAGATCGGCTTGGTGCTCGTCGATCACTTCGAGCACGCGCGCTTCCTGCGCGACCTTCGCCTCGGGCGTGCCGCCCAGCAGCGGGAAGTGATGGAACGGAATGTCGTAGCTGGCGGCGAGTTGATAGAACTCTTTGTGATTCGAGATGATCGCTGGAATCTCGATGCCGAGTTGACCGGTGCGATAGCGGAACAGCAAGTCGTTCAGGCAATGGCCGATTTTCGACACCATGATCACCACACGCGGCTTCACCGACGCATCGTGCAACTCCCAGCGCATGCCGAACTGTTCAGCGAGCGCGGCGAACGACTTGCGCAGCGCCTCCAGCCCCGGATCGCCGCCCACCTGCTGAAAATGCACGCGCATGAAGAATTCGCCGGTGCGGCTGTCGCCGAATTGCGCCGAGTCGAGAATATTGCTGCCACGCTCGAACAGAAAGCCGGAAACCGCGTGGACGATGCCGGGCCGGTCGGCGCACGACAGTTTGAGGATAAAGCTGTGATCGGTCGACATGACCTGGGTGACTCCCTTCTTCAATGCGTGGTTCGTTCGGTGTGTGCTGCCCGATAGCGCGATTCAGATCCAACGGTGCAGTAGTAGTTCAGCGCGGGTCGCTCGCGCGGGCGCTTAGGCGAACGTCGGCGGTGCGAACAACGTGCCGATGCCCGGACACGCGTCTTCATCGATCCAACGGCGGCGCAGCAGACAATCCAGCGTGGCGAGACTCGCGTCCACCGTCATTGCGCCTTCCTCGATCCAGCGCGCCACTTCGTCGATGCGCGCGAGCCGGTGTTCGCCCACTTCGCCGTCCTGGTTGCGCGGTGCGAAATCGGCCGGCAGCGCGAGGTCGTAGATAAAGATCTGTTCGGCCTGCGTGCCTTCCGGCAACGATTGCAGTACATGAGCCGTGCGGCCCGCCACGGCGCGCACGGCGATCTCTTCCGGAATGCCGGCTTCTTCCCAGCATTCCTTGACGATCGTCGCCTCGATGCCGAAGCCCCAGCCGATCCCGCCGGCCACCACATTGTCGAGCATGCCCGGATCGGTCGCCTTGGTGTCGCTGCGGCGCGCGATCCACAGTTGCGGCGCGCCATCCGCGTATTCTACGACGCCGTTCAGATGAACCGCGTACGTCATCGTGCCGAAGAAGCGCGACGCGGCGCGCTCGATATACGCGAGCGGCTTCGCATCGAACCCATTGCGGATCGCGTAAGTCTCGTTGCGCCAGCCAGGAATGCGGCCTTCGGCGGCGAGTGCGCCGATCACGGAGCCGAGCGCCGCACTGCGCAGATCGATCGTGTTGAAGGCTGGCGTCAGGGTCACGCGGGCGCTATCGATGTCGAACACATCGGGCCAGCGCGCGAGCAGCGGCACATCGGTCGAGCGAATCCAGCCGACCTGCTCCGCGTCGATCCAGAACGGCAGATGCGCGTGAGCGTCGAAGCGGCGCGCGGCGGTGATGCAAGGCAAGGTCATGTGAAGCTCCAACTGTTTTCAGCGGTGTCCGCGACGCTCAATCGCGCAAGGCCACGCGAATCCCGATCGCGATGAACGTCGCACCGGCCAGGCGGTCGAGCCACACGCCGACGCGCGGCCGCCGTTTCAACCAGCCGCCGATGATCCCCGCGCACACGCCGAACAGCGAAAACACCACCACGGTCTGCAACATGAACAGCGCGCCGAGTTCGAGCATCTGCACAGTGACGCTTTGCGTGCCGTGCGGCTGCACGAACTGCGGCAGAAACACGACGAAGAACAGCGTCACCTTAGGATTCAGCAGATTGCCGAGCACGCTCTGACGAAACACCGCCATCAGCGGTTGCGGCGCACGCTCGTGCGCGGTGGCGAGGCCCTGGCTGCGCAGCGCCTTCACGCCGATCCAGATCAGATACGCGGCGCCCGCCAGCTTGATCGCCTCGAAGGCAAGCGGCGAGGAGCGCAGCAACGCAGCGACGCCGAGCGCGGCAAGCGTGGTGTGAAACGTGATGCCGGCCGCGAAACCGAGCGCCGCGACCAACCCCGCCGCGCGGCCTTGCGAGATGCCGCGGGCGAGCACTTGCAGATTATCCGGACCAGGCGCCATGGTGATGGCGACCGACGTGGCGAGAAACAACAGAAAGTTGGGCATCGTTGTTACCTTCCTTGTGTGCAGCGTGCGCGAAAGAGGGTTCGCGGCGAATGGTCAATGACCGTCGAATGCGGTCACCGTGTAGAGCGGCAGGCCGCCGTCGCGCAGTAGCTTCGAGCCGCCCAGTTCCGGTAGATCGATAATCGCCGCGCCTTCCACCACGACCGCGCCGAGCCCCTCGAGCAGAATCTTGCCGGCCATCATCGTGCCGCCGGTGGCGATCAGATCGTCGATGATCACGACACGGTCGCCCGCCTTGCAGGCGTCCTCGTGAATCTCGACGGTCGCCACGCCGTATTCGAGCGCGTACGACTGCGAGACGCGCTTATACGGCAGCTTGCCCTGCTTGCGGATCGGGATGAAACCGAGATTCAGCTCGTACGCGAGAATCGGCCCGATGATGAAACCGCGCGCGTCGAGCCCGGCAATGTAGTCGAGCTTCGCGTCAATATAGCGCTGCACGAACAGGTCGATCAGCACGCGCAGCGACTTCGGCTCCTGCAGAAGCGGCGTGATGTCGCGAAACTGCACGCCCGGCTGCGGCCAGTCAGGCACCGTGCGAATGTGGCTTTTGATGTAGTCGGCCGCATCGAGCGGCGCGCTCGCGAGCGCGTTGGACATGTTGTCTCCGGATGGACCTCGCGGGTCCGGTGAAAGGCAAGTCAGGCTGCGGCGGCGCCCGCGCGCCGGTGCTTCGACAGCAGTTCCTCGGCTTGCGCCAACTGTTCAGGCAGACCGCGCAAGACCACGATATCGCTCGCGCGCAGCTTGGTGGACGGGTCCGGCTCGACGCCGCGAATGCCATGCCGGCGAATCGCCGTCACTTCGACGCCCAGATCGAACAGGCCCAATTCCGCGAGCGTGCGGCCCACCGCGTCCGCGTGTTCGTCGACCGGAACCGATTGTAGCCGCACCTGTTCGTGGCCGTCGTCGTCGTCCATGTCGTCGGCGCCGTGGAAATAGCCGCGCAACAGCGCATAGCGCTCGTCGCGCATTTCCTCGACCCGCCGCACCACGCGCCGCATCGGCACGCCCATCACGACGAGCGTGTGCGACGCCAGCATCAGGCTGCCCTCGACGATTTCCGGAATCACCTCGGTCGCGCCCGCGGCCAGCAGCTTCTCCAGATCGGCGTCGTCGACGGTACGAACGATGACGGGCAGCGTCGGTTCCATCTCGTGGATGTTGTGCAGCACGCGCAATGCCGACGGTGTGTTGGCGTAGGTGATCGCGATCGCCGCCGCGCGATGGATACCCGCGGCGAGCAGCGATTCGCGCCGCCCGGCATCGCCGAACACGACCGATTCGCCGGCTGCCGCCGCGGCTTGTACGCGGTCAGGGTCGAGATCCAGTGCGACGTACGACAAACCTTCATGCTCCAGCATGCGCGCGAGATTCTGGCCGGCGCGGCCATAGCCGCAAATGATCACGTGGCCGCTTTGCTTCAGGCTCTGCGTGGCGATGCGCGTCATCTGCAACGACTGCATCATCCATTCAGTCGACGACAGCCGCAGCACGATACGGTCCGCGTTCTGAATCAGGAACGGCGCGGCCAGCATGGAGAGCAGCATCGCCGCGAGAATCGCCTGCAACAGCGTGGCGTCGACGAGATGCTTGTCGAGGATCAGGTTCAGCAGCACGAAGCCGAACTCGCCCGCTTGCGCGAGGCCGATGCCGGTGCGCATCGCCACGCCCGGCGACGCGCCGAACAGGCGCGACAGCCCCATCACCATCACCGCCTTGAGCAGAAGCGGGCCGACCAGGAAACCGAGCACGATGAACGGATGCTCCCAGATCACGCGCGGATTCAGCAGCATGCCGGTGGTGACGAAGAAAAGACCGAGCAGCACGTCGCGAAACGGCTTGATGTCCTCTTCCACCTGATGCCGGTACGGCGTTTCGGCGATCAACATGCCGGCGATGAACGCGCCGAGCGCGAGCGACAGGCCGAACTTGTCGGTGATGAACGCCGCGCCGAGCGTCACCAGCAACAGATTGAGAATGAACAGTTCCTGCGAGCGGCGCCGCGCGACCACGTTGAACCAGCGCGTCATGAAGCGCTGCCCGACTATCAGCAGGAGCGCCAACGCCACGACGATCTTGATCGCCGCGAGCCCGAGCGCGCTCATGAGATCCTCGGAATTGCCGCCCAGCGCCGCGATCACGATCAATAGGGGCACCACGGCCAGATCCTGGAACAGCAACACGCCGAAGATATTGCGGCCATGCTCTGTTTCGATCTCGAGCCGCTCCGCGAGCATCTTGCTGACGATCGCCGTGGACGACATCGCCAGCGCGCCGCCCAGCGCCACGCTCGCCTGCCACCTGATGTGCACCCAGCGCTCGAGCACGAAGCCGAGCGTGACCGCAACGGCAATGGTGCCGAGCACCTGCAATAGACCGAGACCGAAGACAAGCCGGCGCATCGAGCGCAGTTTCGCGAGCGAAAACTCCAGCCCGATCGAAAACATCAGGAATACGACGCCGAATTCCGCGAGGTTCTGCGCACCCGCCGAGTCGGGAATCAGACCTAGCGCGTGCGGCCCCACGACGATGCCGACTGTCAGATAGCCGAGCATCGGCGGAAGATTCAGAAAGCGAAAAAGCACCACGCCCGCAACTGAAGCCAGCAGCAGGAACAGCGTCATTTCGAGCGGGGAAATCATCGGCAAAAGCGCATGGGTGAAGCGTCCTCGTTCGTCAGCGGAACCGCGCACGCGACACGCCGTGCGACAAGGTTGAGGGGCCGTCAAAGGTAGCGGCTTTGCACAGCAGGCCCGGCGCGGCGAACAAGCGCCTTTGCTATACTCCGCGAATGATAGCGAAAATCAATGGCGACAGGGCACTCGCGCTCGCTCGCGACGTGCTCGACATCGAAGCGGACGCGGTGCGCGCGCTTCGCGATCAACTCGACGATGGCTTCGTCGGGGCGGTCGATTTCATCCTGGGTTGCCGTGGGCGCGTGGTGGTTTCCGGCATCGGCAAATCCGGCCACGTGGCGCGCAAGCTCGCGGCCACGCTCGCCAGCACCGGCACCCCCGCTTTCTTCGTGCATCCCGCTGAAGCAAGCCACGGCGACCTCGGCATGGTCACCGCCGACGACGTGTTTCTCGCGCTCTCCAACTCCGGTGAAACCGAGGAACTCGTGACAATCCTGCCGCTCGTCAAGCGGCTCGGCGCGAAGCTGATTGCGATGACCGGGCGCCCGTCGTCGAGTCTTGCGCAACTGGCCGACGTGCACCTGAATTCCGCCGTGGCGAAAGAAGCTTGTCCCATGAATCTCGCGCCCACCGCCAGCACGACCGCAGCGCTCGCGCTCGGCGACGCGCTCGCGGTCGCGGTACTCGACGCGCGCGGTTTCGGCCGCGACGATTTCGCCCGCTCGCATCCGGGCGGCGCGCTCGGCCGGCGTCTGCTCACCTATGTGCGCGACGTGATGCGCACCGGCGACCAGGTGCCGAAGGTCACGCCCGAGGCCACCGTGCGCGACGCGCTGTTCCAGTTGACCGCCAAGCGCATGGGCATGACGGCGATCGTCGACCAGGACGACCGCGTGGCCGGCATCTTCACCGACGGCGACTTGCGCCGCGTGCTCGAACGTGACGGCGACTTCCGCAATCTGCCGATCTCCTCGGTGATGACCGCGGGGCCGCGCACCATCGGCCCGGACCACCTCGCCGTCGAAGCCGTTGAACTGATGGAACGCTTCCGCATCAATCAGATGCTGGTCGTCGACGAAGCACACAAGCTGATCGGCGCGCTCAACATGCACGATCTGTTCTCGAAGAAGGTGATCTGATGGCCGTCGCCCCGCCTACCGCTACCGAACGCGCGAGCCGCGTGAAGCTGATGATTTTCGACGTCGACGGCGTGCTGACCGACGGCGGCCTGCTGTTCACGGCGGAAGGCGACACGATGAAGGCGTTCAACTCGATGGACGGCCACGGCATGAAGCTGCTGCGCCAGGCCGGCATCGAAACGGCGATCATCACAGGGCGCCGGTCGGGCATCGTCGCGGCGCGCGCGAAAGAGATGAACATCGCCCATGTCTATCAGGGCGTGCAAGACAAACCCCAGGCATTCGCGGACCTGTTGAAGCAAACCGGCATGAGCCCGGAAGAATGCGGCTACATGGGCGACGACTGGGTCGACCTGGGCGTGATGCTCAGGGTCGGCTTCGCGGCGGCGCCGGCCAATTCGCATCCTGAAGTGATCGCCCGCGCTCACTGGGTGAGCGAAGCACGCGGCGGTCACGGCGCGGCGCGCGAAGTCTGCGACACACTGCTGCGCGCGCAGCACAAATACGAGGCACTGCTCGCGGCGGCCTGTAGCGGCGAACAGCGGGGTCTCGTCGGATGAATCAGTTTCGCCTGACGTCGCTTATTCCGCTCGTCGCGATGGCCGCGCTCGCCGGCATTACGTGGTGGCTGCTGCAAGCCACGCTGCCGCGCCAGAACGAAGGCGTGGTGCGTCCCAAGGAACACACGCCGGATTACTTTGCCGAAAACTTCTCGGTTTCCGAACTCGATCAGTCGGGCTCCACGCAATACCGCCTGACGGCCCAGTCACTGATCCATTACGAAGACGACGAACTGAGCGACCTGGTGAAACCCGCCATGCGCGCGTTCCAGCCCGGCAAGCCGATCGTCACCGCAACCGGCGACATCGGCAAGGTGAACGGCGACGCGTCGATCGTCGATCTATACGACAACGCCCGCATCCTGCGGGCGCCCGGCAACGGCGATCCGCAGATGCAGGCGGATTCGCAGCATTTTAGGGTGCTGGTCAACGACGATGTGATCGAGACCGAAAAGCCGGTTAAACTTCAGCGCGGCATGTCCGTGATGACTGCCAGCGGCATGAACTACAACAACGTCACCCGGGTGATGAAGCTGTTCGGCAACGTGAAAGGCGCGATCGCCGCGTCCGAAGCCGGCGGCAACGCGCCCAAGCAACCCGGGTAAATCCATTCCAGGCGTGACTGCATGAACGAATCGTTCCCCCGTTTTGACACCGGCCGCACGCGTACCCTGTCCGCGTGCCGCGCCGGACTCGCCGCGCTCATCGTCGCGTTGCCGCTCGCCGGCTTCGCGCCGCTTGCGCACGCCGACCGCGCCGACAAGGACAAGCCGCTGAACGTCGAAGCGGACAATATGACTTACGACGACCTCAAGCAGGTCAACGTCTTCACCGGCCACGTGGTCGCCACCAAAGGCACCATCGTGATCAAGGCCGATCGCGTGGAAGTGACGCAAGACCCGCAGGGCTATCAGTACGCCACCGGCACCTCGAGCGGCGGCAATCTGTCGTATTTCCGCCAGAAACGCGAGGGGCTCGACGAATACATCGAAGGCACGGCTATCCGCATCGACTACGACGGCAAGCAGGATCTCACCACACTCACCACCAACGCCACGGTCAAGCGCCTGCAGGGCCTCTCGACGGTGATGGACCAGGTGCGCGGCAGCGTCATCACGTATGACGGCCAGAAAGACTTCTACACCGCCAAGGCGGGCAAGGACGTCGCCGGTCCGGGCAACCCGAGCGGCCGCGTGCGCGCGATGCTGGCGCCGCGCAACGGCGGCGCGGCTGCGCTGAACGGCGCGTCGGCCACGCTCGCGCCGTCCACCACGATCCAGGGAGCGCCGAACCAGTGAGCTCTTCCGCGTCCCTCCCCAATCGTAAGCCGGCCGGCACCAGCAGTTCGCTGGTGGTGCGCAGCCTGAAGAAGCGTTACGGCTCGCGCACGGTCGTCAAAGACGTGTCGCTCGACGTGAAAAGCGGCGAAGTGGTCGGCCTGCTCGGCCCGAATGGCGCGGGCAAGACCACGTCGTTCTATATGATCGTCGGCCTCGTGCCGCTCGACGCGGGTGAAATCGACCTGGACGGCAAGTCGATCAGCTTGCTGCCGATTCACAAGCGCGCGTCGCTGGGCTTGTCGTATCTGCCGCAGGAAGCCTCGGTGTTCCGCAAGCTGACCGTCGAGGAAAATATTCGCGCCGTGCTGGAGTTGCAGCACGAAGACAACGGCAAGCGGCTCACGAAAGAGGCCATCACGAACCGCACGGAAGCCTTGCTGGATGAGTTGCAGATTGCTCATTTGCGCGAGAATCCGGCGCTGTCCCTGTCGGGCGGCGAGCGTCGCCGGGTCGAAATCGCACGGGCGCTGGCCACCAACCCCAGCTTCATCCTGCTCGACGAGCCGTTCGCGGGCGTCGATCCGATCGCGGTGCTGGAAATCCAGAAAATCGTCAAGTTTCTGAAGCAGCGCAATATCGGCGTGCTGATCACCGACCACAACGTGCGCGAAACACTCGGCATCTGCGACCACGCCTACATCATCAGCGACGGCAGCGTGCTGGCCGCCGGGGCGCCGAGCGAAATCATCGAAAACGAAAGCGTGCGGCGCGTCTACCTGGGCGAGCACTTCCGCATGTAAGCGACGACGGGATTGCCGGCGGTGTCAACGCGCCACCCGCCGGTCCCTTTGCACGCACCCCGCAGCACTTTTGATCTGGGCCGTTTCGCGCCCAGCACCGCCGAAAACGCGGTGCACGCGTAATTGCGAATGTCGCAAGGTATCGCGGTCGTGGCAAACTCTCTACAATGAATCTCAAATTGCCATGAAAGCCAGCCTCCAACTCCGCCTATCGCAGCATCTTGCGCTGACCCCGCAACTGCAGCAGTCCATCCGGCTGCTTCAGCTGTCTACGCTCGAACTGCAGCAGGAAGTCGCCATGGCGATCTCGCAGAATCCGCTCCTCGAAAACGAGGACGACTGGATCGCGAGCCCCCTGCGCGTGGCGGCCGACGGCTCGCTGATTGCCCAGTCGCCCAACTCCTCACCGCCGCCCGATCAGATGGGCGGCAATACGTCGTCATCGTCCAGCAGCAGCGAGCGCGCGGAGAACGGCGAGCCGCAGGGCGTCGACGAATACAACGGTCTCGCGAGCGACAGCAACGGCGACGCGTCGCAATGGAATCTGGACGACTATGGCCGCTCCGGCAATGCGTCCGACGACGACGATTTGCCCCCGCTGCAGATCCACGAATCGAGCACCTCGCTGCGCGACCACCTGATGGCGCAATTGCGCGTCACTCAGGCGGGCCAACGCGACCGGGCGCTGATCACCTTCCTGATCGAATCGCTCGACGACGACGGCTACCTCGCCGCCACGCTCGAAGAAGTGCTGGCCGACCTGCCGGAAGAACTCGAAGTCGACCTGGATGAACTGAACGCGGCCCTCGCGCTGCTGCATAGCTTCGACCCGGCGGGAGTCGGCGCGCGTTCGGCGTCGGAGTGTCTGAAGCTGCAATTGCTGCGGCTCGAACCGTCTCCTACCCGCACGCTCGCGCTCGAGATCGTCGCGCATCATCTGGAACTGCTCGCGGCCCGTGATTTCACGCGTCTGCGCAAACATCTGAAGGCAAGCGACGACGACCTGCGCGATGCCCACCTGCTGATCCGCTCGCTCGAACCGTTCCCCGGCGCCGCCTACGGCAAGGCCGAAGCGGACTACGTGGTGCCGGACATCATGGTGCGCAAGACGGCTCAGGGGTGGCAGGCCGAACTGAATCCGGAAGTGGTGCCGAAGCTGCGCATCAACCACCTGTACGCGAATATTTTGCGCAATAACCGCGGCGATCCCGGCAGCGGATCGTTGCGCCAGCAACTGCAGGAAGCGCGCTGGCTGATCAAAAATATCCAGCAGCGTTTCGAAACGATCCTCCGGGTCGCGCAAGCCATTGTCGAGCGTCAAAAGAGCTTTTTTATGCACGGCGAAATTGCCATGCGCCCCTTGGTTTTGCGGGAAATTGCTGATACGCTGGGTCTACACGAGTCAACTGTCTCGCGTGTGACAACCGGTAAATACATGCTGACCCCATTCGGGACGCTTGAATTTAAGTACTTCTTTGGATCACACGTTTCGACAGACACGGGCGGCGCGGCTTCTTCCACGGCCATTCGCGCGCTCATCAAACAACTGATAGGAGCGGAAAACTCGAAATCGCCTCTCTCAGACAGCCGCATAGCCGAACTGCTGGCGGAACAGGGCTTCGTGGTCGCACGGCGTACCGTTGCGAAGTACCGCGAAGCGCTCAAGATTCCGGCAGTCAACCTGCGCAAGTCTCTGTAGCCCGTCGCCTTCCGTGGCGGGCATTTACCGGCCGCTCCGCAGTTTGGCGGACAGGCCGGCCGATGCGACCTGCCAGAAGTCAGTCACCGGGGGGCGACTCAGGCAAGCCGACAGATCGACCGGACCTACGTCATCGTGTGGACCAAGCGGCCATTAGCTTGGAGAAGCACTATGAATCTGCAGATCAGTGGACACCACCTCGAAGTAACGCCTGCGTTGCGCGAATACGTGATCACCAAACTGGATAGGGTGCTAAGACATTTCGATCAGGTCATCGACGGCAGTGTGGTCCTCTCGGTCGACAACCATAAGGAAAAGGAAAAGCGTCAAAAGGTTGAAATCAACCTTCATCTCAAGGGCAAGGACATTTTTGTCGAGAGCTGTGACAGCGATCTTTACGCTGCGATCGATCTGATGATCGACAAGCTTGACCGACAAGTGATACGCCACAAAGATCGTCTGCAGGGCCATGCGCATGAGGCGATCAAGTACCAACCGGCGCCGCTGCTAGACGTGCCGCCGCAATAGGAAAATTAGAAGGTTTTCTTCATTTTCCTCGCTTCCGTTTTCACCAGCCAAACCGCCCAAGACCGGGCGGTTTTTCGTTTCCAGGCGCCTTTCTGGTGCGGCGGCGCGGCACGAGTTGCCCGTCGAATAAACCTATGGGGCATCGATGGCGCGCCGCACCATCGGCGGCTACCCTGTTCTATAATGTTCCGGTTACCATCGGGGTCTAGTTAGTTCACATGGAGGTCGTCGGCCGGAGTCCTGCGCTTTCGGGCTCCACGTACGTCGCCGTGAGCATCAAACGAATGGAACACCACTCAAATGCCCCAGCGAGGAGAACCCAGGCCACGTTTTCGCCTGTCAACATGAATCGTTTAGCCAAATTTCTTCCCCTCGAGAACGTCGTCGTCGGACTATCGGTCACCAGCAAGAAGCGCGTGTTCGAGCAAGCGGGCCTGATCTTCGAGAACCAGAACGGCATCGCCCGCAGCACAGTCACTGACAATCTGTTTGCGCGCGAGCGCCTCGGATCGACGGGGCTCGGCGAGGGCGTCGCGATTCCGCATGGCCGGATCAAAGGCTTGAAGCAGCCGCTCGCCGCGTTCGTGCGTCTTGCCGAACCCATCCCCTTCGAATCGCCTGACGGTCAGCCGGTCTCGCTGCTGATCTTTCTGCTGGTACCGGAACAGGCCACCCAGCAGCACCTCGAAATCCTTTCGGAAATCGCCCAGTTGTTGTCCGACCGCGAGGCCCGCGAGCGCCTGCACACGGAAGCAGACCGCGAATCGTTGCATCGCCTGCTCACTCAGTGGCAACCTTGATGCATCGGCGGTTCTCCGCACGCCGGTCACCCGCCAGCACGCGGGTTCAGCCTGGGAAGGTGCACGGCCCGCGTTAGCGCGGCCGCCCCCTTGCCCGGCACGCGGCCCACACTGGAGTCACTGACTCATGGATACGTCCAGCATCAACGCCCAAAGCATTTTCGACGACAACGCCGCCACGCTGAAGCTGAGCTGGCTGACGGGGCATGAAGGCTGGGAACGCGGCTTTTCTTCGGAATCGGTCGCCAATGCCACGTCGAGCGCAGACCTCGTCGGCCACTTGAACCTGATCCACCCGAACCGGATCCAGGTGCTCGGCGACGCCGAAATCGACTATTACACACGCCAAACCGACGAAGACCGCTCGCGCCACATGGCCGAGCTGATCGCGTTGGAACCGCCGTTTCTGGTGGTAGCGGGCGGGGTCGCCGCACCGCCGGAACTCGTGCTGCGCTGCACGCGCTCGTCCACGCCGCTTTTCACCACGCCGATGTCGGCCGCCGCTGTGATCGACAGCCTGCGCCTCTACATGTCGCGCATCCTCGCGCCGCGCGCCACCCTGCACGGCGTGTTTCTCGACATCCTCGGCATGGGCGTGCTGCTCACCGGCGACTCGGGCCTCGGCAAGAGCGAGCTCGGGTTGGAACTGATCAGCCGAGGCCACGGCCTCGTCGCGGACGACGCGGTGGACTTCGTGCGGCTCGGCCCGGATTTCGTCGAAGGGCGCTGCCCGCCGCTCTTGCAAAACCTGCTCGAGGTGCGCGGCCTCGGCCTGCTCGACATCAAGACGATCTTCGGTGAAACCGCGGTCCGCCGCAAAATGAAGCTCAAGCTGATCGTGCAACTGGTACGCCGTCCCGACGGCGAATTTCAGCGGCTGCCGCTGGAGAGTCAAACCGTCGACGTACTCGGCCTGCCGATCAGCAAAGTGACGATTCAGGTGGCCGCCGGCCGCAACCTCGCGGTGCTGGTGGAAGCGGCCGTGCGCAACACCATCCTGCAACTGCGCGGCATCGACACGTTGCGTGACTTCATGGATCGCCAGCGTCTGGCGATGCAAGACCCCGATAGCCAGTTCCCCGGCAAATTGATCTAGGCTGGCTGCACCACGTCGCGCCCGCGGCCACCGGCAGCCGCGGGTACGCGCACGGGGGACCAGATGCTATGATGAAATGTACGGATCCCACGACTCCATGCGCATAATCCTGATCACCGGTATATCCGGCTCCGGCAAGTCAGTTGCCCTGAACGCGCTTGAAGACGCAGGCTATTACTGCGTCGACAATTTGCCGCCGCGTTTTCTGCCGCAACTCGCCAATTACCTCGCCGTGGACGGGCAAGACCGCCTCGCCGTCGCCATCGACGCGCGCTCGAGCGCTTCGCTCGACGAAATGCCCGCCATGATCCGCGACCTGTCGCGCGCTCACGACGTGCGCGTATTGTTTCTGAACGCCAGCACGCAGTCGCTGATTCAGCGTTTCTCCGAAACGCGTCGCCGCCATCCGCTATCCGGTTCCACCGCGCACGATGCGGATGTGGGCCTGCTCACCTCGCTCGCGGAAGCGATCGAACGCGAACGCGAACTCGTGGCGGGCCTCGCCGAATTCGGGCATCAGATCGACACCAGCAATCTGCGCGCTAACGTGCTGCGCGCGTGGGTCAAACGCTTCATCGAGCAGAAAGACGCGGGACTCGTGTTGATGTTCGAGTCATTCGGCTTCAAACGCGGCGTGCCGCTCGACGCCGATTTCGTTTTCGACGTGCGCACGCTGCCGAACCCGTACTACGATCATGAATTGCGGCCCCTCACGGGCCTCGACAAACCGGTGATCGATTTTCTCGACGCAGTGCCCCTCGTGCATGAAATGATCGACGACATCGAGAAATTCCTCGCCAAATGGCTGCCGCATTTCCGTGACGACAATCGCAGTTATCTGACGGTCGCTATCGGTTGCACGGGCGGCCAGCACCGCTCGGTGTTCATTGCGGAGACGCTCGCCGCGCGTCTCGCGCCTTCGGCGAATGTGATTGTGCGGCACAGGGATGCGCCGGTAGATGCCGGTCAGTCATCGAGATTAGTGGCTTAACTGGCCGCATCGCGCGGCCTCAACTCGAAGCGTTGCGCCATGTCTTCTTCTACTGTGCTTGCCGATTTGCCGCTGTTTCCGCTGCATACGGTGCTGTTTCCCGACGGACTGCTGCCGCTCAAGATTTTCGAAGCGCGCTACCTCGACATGGCGCGCGACTGCCTGCGCGAAAAGACGCCATTCGGCGTCTGTCTGCTGAAAAGCGGTGCCGAGGTGGCGCGTGAAGAAGAGCCGTCGGTACCCGAAGCAATCGGCTGTCTTGCCGAAATCGAGGAATGCGACGTCGAAGCGTTCGGCATGCTGCTGATCCGCGCACGCGGCACGCGGCGCTTCCGTCTGCTGTCGCATCGCGTGGAGTCGAGCGGCTTGCTGGTCGGCATGGCGGAGCCGCTCGGCGACGACATGCCGCTCGAGGGCAACGACCAGTTGGCCAAATTCGGCGCGTGCGCCGAAGTGCTCGAGCGGATCATCGCAACGATCCGTGAACGGGACCCCGACAGCCTGCCGTTCGCGGAGCCGTTCAGGCTCGAGGACCCTTCATGGGTGTCGAACCGTCTCGCGGAAGTGCTGCCGATCGCGCTGCGCGCGCGCCAGAAATTGATGGAAGTGCAGGACGCCGGCGCGCGCATCGACGTGGTTCATCACTATATGCAGCAGCATCAACTGCTTTGAAGCGCTGGCGCTTGTTGTTTTGCCGGATTCGTTCAGATCAGCGAACCCTGCAAACCGTCGAGCAGTTTGCGCACCGGCGCAGGCACACCGAACGAGTCGAGATCGCTTAGCGCGACCCACGCGGTGTCGGAATCGGCTAGCGCGGCCAACGCGCCAGCCCCACGATCCAGTTCGGCGATTCGCGGCTCTATATTCAGCTTGAAATGCGTGAATACGTGCGTGAGCGGCGCCAGCGGCGAAACCGTTCCATCGCCGCCGAAGGCGCGCGCACGCTCGACGAGCGCGTCTTCGCCGGCGGCTTCGGGCAGGCTCCACAAGCCGCCCCAGATGCCTGACGGCGGGCGCTTTTCCAGCATCACCGCGTTGCCGTCGCGCAGCACGAGCATCCATGTGCGGCGCGTCGGCACGGTTTTCTTCGGCCGCGCGGTGGGCAATTCGCGCTGGCGTCCGGTCTGATTGGCCACGCAGTCGGCGGCGAATGGGCAACGCAGGCAGTCCGGCTTGCCGCGCACGCAGAGCGTCGCGCCGAGGTCCATCAGACCTTGCGTGTAGGCGCTCACGTCGTCGTCCGATGCATTCGACGGAAGCAGCGACTCCGCCAGCGTCCACATCGCGTTCTCGACTTTCTTTTCACCTGGAAAACCTTCCACGCCGAATACGCGCGCCAGCACGCGTTTCACATTGCCGTCGAGAATCGTCGCGCGCGCGCCGAAGGCGAATGAGGCGATCGCCGCCGCCGTCGAGCGGCCGATGCCCGGCAACGCCGCAAGCTCATCCACCGATGCCGGAAACGCGCCGCCATGCTGCTCGACCACGGCCTGCGCGCAACGATGCAGATTGCGCGCACGCGTGTAGTAGCCAAGGCCGGCCCACAGCGCCATCACATCGTCCACGGGCGCGGCGGCCAGCGCCGCAACATCGGGAAAACGCGCCAGAAACTTCGCGTAGTACGGAATCACCGTCGACACCTGGGTCTGCTGCAGCATGATTTCAGACAGCCAGATGCGATACGGGTCACGGGTGTTCTGCCACGGCAAACCGTGACGGCCATGCTGGCGCTGCCACGCAATCAGCCGCGCGGAAAAAGCGGACATCGCGGCAAACGCGGGGGCTTGGCGTGCGGCCGATGGGGACGAACGCGGAGATAAGCGAGAGGGCATTGAAATTAGCGCTGACAGGTGGGACAGAAATACGTGGAGCGCTGCCCCTGCACGATCTGTTTGATCGGCGTTCCACACACGCGGCATGGCAGCCCCGCGCGATCATAGACGAAATAATCGAGCTGGAAGTAACCGCTTTCGCCATTGCTGCCGACGAAATCGCGCAATGTGCTGCCGCCCTTCTCGATCGCGGCGGCGAGCGTCACGCGCACGGCGTCGGCCAGCAGATCGTAACGGACGAGCGAGACGCGGCCCGCCGCGGTGGTCGGTCGGATGCCCGCACGAAACAGACTCTCCGATGCGTAGATATTACCCACGCCCACGACGATTTCACCGGCCAGCAACGCCTGCTTCACCGAAACCTTGCGCCCGCGCGTGAGCCGATGCATCAGCGCGCCGGAAAACGCCGGCGAAAACGGCTCGACGCCGAGGCTCGCGAGCAGTGGATGCTCGAGTACGTCGCCGGCTTCGCGAGGATGCCACAGCACCGCGCCGAAGCGCCGGGGATCGCGATAGCGCAAAATGAATTCGTCGAAGATCCAGTCGATGTGATCGTGTTTCGCGGCAGCAGGCGGATGCGGCACGTGACGCAGCACGCGCAACGTGCCGGTCATGCCAAGATGCACGATGAACCAGCCGGCGTCGATCTCGAACAGCAGGTACTTGCCGCGCCGCTCGACCTTGCGCACCACGTGGCCACGCAAGGTTTTCGCAAGGTCGGCGGGAATCGGCCAACGCAGCGCGGGCGTACGCACGTCGACGCGTTCAACCTTGCGGCCGGACACATACGGTTCGATTCCCCGTCGGGTAACCTCAACTTCTGGCAACTCTGGCATGTCTGACTGGTCTGCAACTTGCGTGAGTGGTGTGCGCGTATTGTAGCGAGCGCGTTACAATCGTCCGAAACATTGAACGGATTTCCATGAACTTGTCCTTCGTGAAGCTGTTTTCGAAGCGCCCGGCTAGCGCATCCCGCGTGCCGCACGCCGTGTCCGCCCGGCGGGTGCTCGGCGCGGCCGCGCTCGCGGTCTGGGCGTTGTCCGCGGTGCCCGCATACGCGCAGGACCCTTCACCCGGCTCGGACGACACCTCCGTCGCACTGGCGGACCCGCTCGGTCCGCCCTCGGCGGACGAGCAGAAGTCGCTGCCCAGGCTCGCGCTGTCGAGCCAGATCGTATTCCAGGTGCTCGCCGCCGAAGTCGCGCTGCAACGCGATCAGCCCGCGCCCGCCTACCAGACTTATCTCGCGCTCGCGCGCGACACGCACGATCCGCGCATGGCGCAACGCGCCACCGAAATTGCGCTGGCCGCGCAGAGTCCGTCCGATGCGCTGGCCGCCGCGCAATTGTGGCAGCAATATGCGCCGGATTCGGAACGCGCCGCACAACTCGACGCGTCGCTGCTCGTGCTGTCCGGCAAGCCCGACGAAGCTTCGCCGCTCCTCGCCCGCGAACTCGCGAAAGTGCCTGCGGAGAATCGCGGCAGCGCGATGCTGGCGTTGCAACTGCTGATCTCGCGCGGCCCCAACCGCATCGGCGGACTGCATGTGCTGCAGGATTTGCTGAAGAACGACATGAACCGGCCGGAAGCGCAGTTGGCCGTCGCGCGCCAGCAGCTCGTATCGGACGACGCGCCGGGCGCGCGCAAGTCGCTCGAACAGGCGCTCACGCTCAAGCCCGATTATTTGCCGGCCGCGCTGATGCTGTCGCAAATGGGTCCGGAGGAGCGCAAGGAAGGCATCGCGTCGCTCGAAAAGTACGTGCAGCAGAATCCGAAATCGCACGACGCGCGTCTCGCGCTCGCACAGATGTACCTCGCAAGCGACCGTCTTGATGACGCGCAGAAGCAGTTCGAGGTCATGCACAAGAACAATGCGAACGACCTCACGCCGCTGATGGCGCTCGCGCTGATCAAGATCCAGCAAAAGAATTTCAACGAAGCGCAAACGTATCTGACTCAATACGCGCAGCAAGCAGAGAAAACGCCGGGCGCCGATCCGGGCCAGGCGTATATCTATCTGGCGCAACTGGCGCTCGAACAGAAAAACGAAACGGCGGCGGGCGACTGGCTGAACAAGATTTCGCCGTCGAGCCAGCAATACATGCCCGCCCAGGTCACGCGCGCGCAATTGCTCGCCAAGCAGGGCAAGACCGACGACGCCCGCAAGCTGCTGGCGAGTCTTCAGTCGCCCGATCCGCGCGACCAGGCGCTGCTTGCGCGCACCGACGCGGCGATCCTGTTCGACGCAAAGCGCTATCCGGAAGCCGAAAAGCGCCTGCAACAAGTCACCGCGGCCTTTCCCGACGATCCCGACCTCACCTACGACTACGCGATGGCCGCCGAAAAGAACGGTCACTTCGATGTCATGGAAGCGCAGTTGCGCAAGCTGATCCAGAGTCAGCCCGACAATCCCCAGGCCTATAACGCGCTCGGCTATTCACTGGCCGATCGCAATCAGCGCCTCGCGGAAGCGGACAAGCTGGTCGAGAAGGCATCGTCGCTAGCACCGAACGACGCATTCATCATGGACAGCGTCGGCTGGGTCAAATACCGGATGGGCAATACATCGGACGCGATCAAGGTGCTGCGCAAAGCCTACGACATCCAGCCGAACGCCGAAATCGGCGCGCATCTCGGCGAAGTGTTGTGGAAAACCGGCGCGCAGGACCAGGCTCGCGCCGCTTTCCGCGATGCGCGCAAGCTCGAACCGGATAACGACACGCTTGTTAAAACGCTGCAACGTCTTCAGGTAAACGATCTTTGATGCGTCTTTTCCGTTTGATTTCCCGTTCCCGGGCGCCGCGCGGCGCGGCGCTCGGACTCGTGGCCGCAGCGGTTGTCGCGCTGGCCGGTTGTGCGTCGGTGAAACCGCAAGGGCCGTCCACGTCGAATGCCGCGACTGCCGTCACCGCTCAGACGAGCCGTGCCTACCTGGGCCGTTTCGCGATCCAGTACAACGATCAGAACGGCCAGCAGCGCAACGCTTACGGCAACTTCTCCTGGCAGGAAACGGGCGACACCGTCTCCCTGCAATTGCGCAATCCGCTCGGCCAGACTCTCGCGATCGTGACTTCTTCGCCCGGTTCGGCCACGCTCGAGTTGCCGAACCGCCAGCCGCTCACCGCCGATAACGTATCCACGCTCATGCAGAACGCGCTCGGCTTCTCGCTGCCGGTCGAAGGCTTGCGTTACTGGCTGCAGCCGTCGCCAGCGCCCACCTCGCGCGCCAGGACGGAGAAGGATCCGGAGCAACCGTCGCATCTGAAGCAGATCACACAGGACGGCTGGACAATCGATTATCTGGCCTACGCCGACGCGCCGGCCACCGGCGTGAAGCGCGTGAACCTGAGCCGTGCCGAGCCGCCGCTCGACATCAAGCTCGTGCTGGATCAGTAACCCGCGCCTCGTCGCGCGACCCTGCCGCTTCGTCGGCGCCACTTTGGCGCATGTAGCCCAGACTCATGATTGAAACGACCGACTCGCTGCGCGATTGCCTCGCGCCAGCGAAACTCAACCTCTTCCTGCACATCACCGGCCGCCGGCCGGACGGATATCACACGCTGCAAACGGTCTTCCAGTTGCTCGACTGGGGCGACACGCTGCACTTCAGGCGGCGCGACGACGGCTTGATCACGCGCAGCACCGAAATCGCCGACGTGCCGCCCGAACACGACCTCACCGTGCGCGCCGCAACGCTGCTCAAGGCGCATACGGGCTCACCGGAAGGCGTCGACATCGAAATCGAGAAACGTCTGCCGATGGGCGCGGGTCTCGGCGGCGGCAGCTCCGACGCGGCCACCACGCTGCTTGCGCTAAACCGTTTGTGGAAACTCGACCTGCCGCGGCCGGAATTGCAGGCGCTGGCGTTAGGACTCGGCGCGGACGTGCCGTTTTTTATTTTTGGGAAAAATGCATTCGCGCAGGGTGTCGGAGAAACATTAGACGTTGTACAATTGCCGCCGCGTCATTTCCTGGTAGTGACGCCGAGGGTTCATGTTCCGACTGCAGCGATTTTCTCTGAAAAAACGTTGACAAGAGATTCAAAACCCCTCAGAATTACGGACTTTCCTGCAGAACTTAGCTGCAATACTGAATGGCCAGAGAGTTTTGGCCGGAATGACATGCAGCAGGTTGTCGTAGGAAAATACGCGGAAGTAGCGCAAGTGCTGCGATGGTTTGAAAACGTCGCGCCAGCGCGGATGTCTGGATCAGGTGCAAGTGTTTTTGCAGCGTTCCGTAGCAAAGCCGAGGCAGAAGCGGTGCAAGCCACACTGCCAGGCGAATGGAACAGCGCAGTGGCCGCCAGTCTCGATCAGCATCCACTCTTTGCTTTCGCGTCATAAGTTTTGCATCGTCGAACGAAACTCCACGTTCGGCGGAGCTCAAAGTTAGTGTAGGGGAGTCGCCAAGCTGGTTAAGGCACCGGATTTTGATTCCGGCATGCAAAGGTTCGAATCCTTTCTCCCCTGCCAAAAATTCTCGCATTTCCCCTCGCCCCCAGCCTGAAGCAGGTGCACGATGAGCAGCCATGACGGCCTGATGGTTTTTACTGGCAACGCAAATCCCGCGCTTGCACAGGAAGTCGTCAAAATCCTCGGTATTCCCCTCGGCAAAGCCATGGTTAGCCGTTTCTCGGACGGTGAAATCCAGGTCGAGATTCAGGAAAACGTGCGTGGCAAGGATGTCTTCGTTCTGCAGTCCACCTGCGCGCCGGCGAACGACAACCTGATGGAACTGATGATCATGGTCGATGCGCTCAAGCGCGCATCCGCTGGCCGGATCACTGCCGCCATCCCCTACTTCGGCTATGCCCGTCAAGATCGACGCCCGCGTTCGGCGCGCGTCGCCATCTCGGCGAAGATCGTGGCGAACATGCTGGAAATCGCCGGCGTCGAGCGGATCATTACGATGGATCTGCACGCCGACCAGATTCAAGGCTTCTTCGACATCCCGGTCGACAACATTTACGCCACGCCCGTGCTGCTCGGCGATCTGCGCAAGCAGAACTACGAGGACCTGCTGGTTGTCTCGCCGGACGTCGGCGGGGTGGTGCGTGCCCGGGCCCTGGCGAAGCAACTGAATTGTGATCTGGCGATCATCGACAAGCGTCGCCCGAAGGCGAACGTTGCCGAAGTGATGAACATCATCGGCGAAGTCGAAGGCCGTACCTGCGTGATCATGGACGATATGGTCGACACCGCCGGCACGCTCTGCAAGGCGGCTCAGGTTTTGAAGGAACGTGGCGCGAAGCAGGTGTTCGCGTACGCTACCCACCCGGTTCTGTCGGGCGGTGCTGGCGAGCGCATCGCGGCTTCCGCACTCGACGAACTCGTTGTCACCGACACGATCCCGCTCGGCGACGAAGCCCGCTCCTGCGCGAAGATCCGTTCGTTGACCAGCGCTGGCCTGCTGGCCGAAACGTTCTCGCGGATTCGCCGCGGCGATTCGGTGATGTCGCTGTTCGCTGAAAGTTAAGTATTTGCGAAGGCGCGGCGCGCATCGCACTAATGCACGCCGCGCTTTTGCACAATCGGCGCGAACGAACGAAGGTTCGCGCCGCAGTTCGGGGGCCTCAGCCATAACGGCTTGGAGGCCCCGTTTTTACTGCCTGGTCGCGGGCAGTGCATTGGAGATTCAACATGAAAGTAGTCGCTTTCGAGCGTAATTTGCAAGGTACGGGTGCGAGCCGCCGCCTGCGTAACTCGGGCAAGACCCCGGGCATCGTATATGGCGCTGGTGCTGAAACGCAATTGGTCGAACTGGACCACAACGCGCTGTGGCACGCGCTGAAGAAAGAAGTTTTCCACTCGTCGATTCTCGAACTGGAAGTGGGCGGCAAGTCGCAACAGGTTCTGCTGCGCGACGTGCAATACCATCCGTTCCGTCAGCTCGTGCTGCACGTGGACTTCCAACGTGTCGACGCGAAGAAGAAGCTGCACACCAAGGTGCCGCTGCACTTCCTGAACCAGGAAACCAACCCGGCAGTGAAGCTGTCGAGCGCGGTGATTTCGCACGTCATCAATGAAATCGAAATCGAGTGCCTGCCGTCGGCGCTGCCGGAATTCATCGAAGTCGATCTGGCAACGATCGAAGCGGGTCAATCGGTGCACGCAAAAGACCTGAAGCTGCCGGAAGGCGTGGCGCTGGTCGCTCACGTCGAAGCGGAAAACCCGGTGGTCGCTGCTGCAACGATCCCGGCTGGCGCAATCGCTGAAGGCGAGGCTGCTGCGGAAGGCCAAGGCGAAACGCCGGCTGCCTAAGCTGCACTGAGCGAGCAATCCTCTCGAGCCGTTTCCATGAAACGGTCGATGTGACCCGCCGAGGTTCGCCCCGGCGGGTTTTTTTTCGGTTTTTTTCGGCTCGGCCGCGTTCAACGCCTGAGTCAGACGGACCTACGCAATCATGATCAAGCTGATCGTCGGGCTCGGCAATCCGGGCGCCGAATATACCGCGACTCGCCACAACGCCGGCTTCTGGCTGGTCGATCAATTGGCGCGCGAAGCGGGCGCGACGTTGCGCGATGAACGGCGCTTCCACGGTTTCTACGCGAAGGCGCGGCTTCACGGCGAGGAAGTGCATCTGCTGGAACCGCAGACGTATATGAACCGCTCGGGTCAGTCGGTCGTCGCCGTTGCGCAGTTCTTCAAGATTCTCCCCGACGAGATTCTGGTCGTTCACGACGAACTCGACATGCCGCCAGGCAGCGTCAAGCTGAAGCTCGGCGGCGGCAGCGGCGGCCATAACGGGTTGAAGGACATCACCGCGCATCTGTCGTCGCAGCAATATTGGCGGCTGCGGATCGGCATCGGCCATCCGCGCGACCTGATTCCCGAAAGCGCGCGCGCCGGCGCCAAGCCGGATGTCGCCAATTACGTGCTGAAGCCGCCGCGGCGGGAAGAGCAGGACGCGATCGACGCGTCGGTCGAACGCGCGCTCGCCGTGATGCCGCAGATCATCAAGGGCGAGCTCGAACGGGCGATGATGCAGTTGCATCGCAATTCGTAGTCGCTCCCTGCCCCGCCCCTATCCGATCGACAGGAGAATCGCTTGAGCCGCTATTGGAGTGACGTTGTTCACCGGCTGACGCCCTATGTGCCGGGCGAGCAGCCCATCGCTGCACGCCCCGTGAAGCTGAACACCAACGAGAATCCCTATCCGCCGTCGCCGCGCGTGCTCGATGCAATCCGGCGGGAACTGGGCGACACCGGCGAATCGTTGCGGCGCTATCCGGACCCGACCTCGCTCAAGCTGCGCGAGACGGTCGCCGCGCATCACGGCATTCGCCCCGAGCAGGTGTTCGCGGGCAACGGCTCGGACGAGGTACTCGCGCTCACCTTCCAGGCATTGCTGAAGCACGATAAACCCTTGCTGTTCCCCGATATCACATACAGTACGCCCAGCCAGCGTAGCCCGCCCGTTTGGGGGTGAAGCTGCTTGAGCATGTTTGGAATGCAGGACTCCGGAGGAGTTGAAGGTGAAGTTGCAGTACCGGGGTATGCCCTTCCTCTG
>NZ_JBQEPU010000043.1:0-46339 GCF_052045835.1 Paraburkholderia sp. 22099
CCGCACGCCGGATGAGGCATACTTCGCGACGCTGCCTGCGATCAAATTGGCAGCATGACCGCCCCGGACGTTCCACTTAAAAATCTCAGAAAACTGTCCGAACGAGCGAGGCCACCTCTTTTCCACCAGATCGGATGGCATAACACGCTTCTTCCGTTGAACCAATCCTGCGTGAGCAAATGAAGACACCGACCGGCGTAGATTGAATTCGACGAAATTGAACGTCTGAATGAACGCCGCGATCAAGATCAAGTCATCAGGGCGCAAGTTCTCCAAGTGCGCGAGTGGATCATCGCCAAGAATGGCCTTGATACTTTCGAGCGGTTCCGTGGGATAGGCGACTGGTAGCGTCATCTCAGAACTATTTGGCGACAAGTCTACAGCGTGAGACCGCTGCTCTCGAAATGACGCGCCAACGCCGTCGTGTTGGGATGGTCTCTAAGCATGACGGGAAGACGCAGCTTGTTCCCATGCAGCGCACCGTACTCGGTGGTACGCAGTGCGGCGGCAACCACTACTGTCTTTGTTTGCGGGTCGATACCAAGGAGACCGAGATCGAAAAGAGTATGCAGGTCTGCCCGAAGGAGAAGTCCATTGCTGACATGATTCGTCTGGGGTCCACGGTACGGAACGATATGCGCAGCTTCCAAGATTTCCTGTACAGCCGAACCGCTGATCGCGCATTGCCGTCCGTAGGCATGAAGCAGTTTGCGCCTGAACCCACGCTGACCTTGCCGTCGAACAATAGCTGCCAATGATTTTTGTCGTGCGTCTGCGTCGCTATGTGGATCAAACGCGCCAGCCGCTTCCGCTTCGTCGTGCGCTTTGGTCGTATCAACGCTTGATGCAGAATTACCCGCGTCCTGCCGTCGCCCTTCTATGTCAAAACCCATAGCATCGAGCTTTCGCTCGACAGTTGTCGCGCCGCCGCTGAAATCACGCCACCTAAGCGGTCCAAGGTCCGGGAACTGATATTTGTGCGCAACGCCGAAGATCGCCTTGGAGTCGTAGCGTTTGCCATCGACAACCAGAAAATAGTCTCTGGCTTTGCCGAAACCATACTCGCTAAGGAAAACGTCGCGTCCCTTACTGTCGAATTCCTTAATAGCTTCGCGCACGGCGTCGGGATCGCTTACATCAGCAAATGGCATTTGTTGTCTCTTCGTATCCGGCGAACTGCTCGTTGACCTAGGTGACGGGTCTCGTTGAAGTCAAGTGGACATGCGTCCAATGTTTGGCCGATTGCACTGACTGCGCTGGACACCCCTATCATTTGATGCCGTAGTAGCTGCCAAGGGCGTCCGCCAACAGGTTTCCACCAGCACCGATCCCAATCGCCCATGCGCCGTCAATCGCCTTCCCGGTCATCTTGGTCATCCATGCCTTAACCTTCGGGCCGAATTGCTTCGTGTCGGCTACGAGCTTGGGATCGTCATCGTCTACGGCGGCCTTCAGTTCTTTCACATCCGATTCGCTGACCCCGGTGTCCTTGAAGGCTTTCGCCAAAGCAGTGAAATCTCCTTTTGTGACGGCGTTGGTGATCGTGGTTTCGTTGTTGTTTCCGAAAACAAATGTCGCGTTATCGCCGAAAACCGCAGATGCAAACATTCCCGGAGCGTCGATACCCTTTGCCGCTTCCTTCATCTCGTCGTCCGCCACGTCACCAAGCTCCCCTTGTAGATTGAGCGCGAAATCCAGCAACCGGGACCGAACTTCAATAAGCGCATTTACGATCTGCGTGGGTTCGAACTGGACCCACGCCCTATCTATATGAAAACTTGGGTCAATCCCACCCTTGGCCAGAAGCCCATAGAACTCTGGTTGGACCGGTCTCATTAAAGAGTCCGTTCCTGCCGACAGTTGTTCTAACACCTGAACTGATTGACGTAGCTTCTCGATGCGGAATCTTTCCCGCACGTCTTTTTCAAGATGCGCCGTGGGTAACTGTGTCGCAGGGTACCGCCAAGCGATGTTGGAAATGTCACCGTGAAGACGTATCGGGATGATTCGATAATCAGGAACCGGTCTGTCGGGCGTGTAGCCGTTCAACTCGTCGTTCATCCATCCAGCAAGCTCCTTGTGTCCGATCCGGTGCATCAACACCTTCATCTTTAGTAGCGCATCCGTCAGCGAACCATTCTTGTCGCTCAGAAGGATGACAACTTCTTCGAGTAGTCGCATTTACCGCTCTACTATCGTCGGGATATTAAATCTTACCGGAAAGCAACCACAGAAGAGAGTTCCGCACGGCAAATAAGCAGCGTTCCAAGGAACAGAGAGACTATGTGTGTTCTTCACCACAATATAGCCACCAGATGACTCGTGCCGGTGCCGCGCATCAGCAGCCAGTCCGCGTCGCTGATTTCGTCCTGTGCGCCGACGGCGAGCGCCACCACGATGCCGCGATGCGGCGCGTCGGCGAGCACTTTGTCGATGCGCGCCCGCAACGCGGCGCGCCAGCGGTCGACGGTCACGCTCACGCCGCGCGCATGGCCCGGCAAGCGCATGGCATGCGCGGGTGCGCTCACATAGCCGGTGGCGCGCACGTTGCGGGCAAGCAGGTTCGCTTCGGCATCGCGCACGCCGAAGTTCGCGTTGCCGTGCGGCCGTTTGAGCCGCACCGTCAAGCGCCAGCGCTCGCCCGGTTCGAGTAAAGGCGCCGGCGCATCGTCGGCGATCCACGACAGTTGAATCACGCGCGGGAAAGCGGCGATAGGCGCATCGGCCGATTCGACCTGAAACAGAAAGCGCGTGCCTTTGTCGCCGCGCGACGGCAAACCCTTGATCGTGCCGATCACGTCGATATGGCGGCCTTCCCAGGCGACCGGCAAGCTCACCGCGAGCCGTGCTTCCGCGCGCCAGGCCGCGTAGCCGAAGCCCGAGCAGAAGGCGGCACACCACAGGGCGCTCCAGCCGATGAACGAACGAATGGGTGTGCTGAACCGCAGCGGGTGCCCGAGCGTAGACGCAGACGCAGCCGTGTTGGCAGCGGTGGCTGTGTTTACAGCCGTGGGCGCATGGATTGCCGTGGCTGCATTTGTAGCCGTAGGCGCATTCGTAGCCGTAGGCGCATTCGTAGCCGTAGCCACATGCGGGGCCGACGCTGCATTCGTAGCCGTGAACACATGCGCAGCCGAGGCCGCATTCGTAGTCGTGGACACATGCGCAGTCGCGACCGCATTTGTAGCCGTGGACACATCCGCAGTCCCGACCGCATTCGTAGCCGTGGCCACATCGGCAGTCGTGACCACGTTCGTAGCCGCGACCACATCCATACCCATTCCCGCACCCACACCCACGGCCCTTTCCGCGATCAAACCGTCATGCGCAACACCAGCCTCCTCGCCGCGTGCCCCGCCCGACGACCCACCCCGCCATCCCCAAGCCGCCACTACTAGCGCGCCGCCGCCGAGCAACGCGAGCATCCACCACTCGTGCCAATCCGGCAACGCGGCCTGCCGCTGCAACCCCATCACGCCCAACGCAAACCCGCACCACCATGCCCGCATTCGCCCTCCGCCAACCGGCGCCGAACGACGACGCGACGCTCGGCGTGCAAGCGTCGACGAGCCCGCCGGGCGTGAGCTGCGCCCGGCGCGAATCACTCAAACCATCGAGTTCGATTATGCAGAGGAAAGCGCGAGCCGCGGCAGTGCGGCGAGCGCGTTAGCCGTTGTGCCTAGGGCGGCTTCGTCCGCGCTCATGCCGCGCAATTGCGCGAGGCCCGCGCCGATGCCCGGAATCTGTTCCGGCGTATTGCGCTGCTTGTACATCCAGGAAGGCGCGATGTCAGGCGCGTCGGTCTCGACGACCAGCGCGTCGAACGGCAATTGCTCGGCGAGGCGGCGAATCTGCCGCGCCCGCTCGAAAGTCAGATTGCCGCCGAAGCCGAGATGCATGCCCTGGTCGATATACGCCTGAGCCTGCTGAAAACTGCCGTTGAACGCATGCGCGATGCCGCGGTGAACCTGATGCCGCCGCAGCCCCTTGATCACCTGGTCCTGTGACTTACGCACGTGGCAGATCACCGGCAGACCGAATTCGCGCGCGAGTTGCAGTTGGCCGTTATAGAAGAATTGCTGGCGCGCGTCGTCGAGACCCTCGACGAAATAATCCAGGCCGATCTCGCCGATGCCGACGAAGCGCGGGTCGTCGAGACTCGCCTCGATTTCCATGCGCAGCAGTTCGAGATCGCGCTCCTGCGCGGACGGCGTGAAAAGCGGATGAATGCCGAGCGCGTACGCGCCGCCGTCGACCCGGTGCGCCAGTTCACGCACCGTCGCGAAGTTCTCGCGGCCGATCGCCGGAATCACGATGCGCCCCACACCTGCATCGCGCGCCGCCGCCGCGACCTGGTCGCGGTCGGCGTCGAATTCGGAAGCGTCGAGATGGCAGTGCGTATCTATCCACATGGCGTGCCTTGCTAGTGGTGGCGTATCAGCTCACGTTCCACGGGGCATCGATCCCCGCATCGATCCCATCATCGATCAGCGCCTTCACGGCGATCACACCGGCACCGGCGGCTCTTCGTGAAGCACGCCGTCGCGCAGGCGCATGATGCGGTCGCAACGTCCGGCCAATTCGGGATCATGCGTGACGATCACGAAACTGGTGTCGAGCGTTTGCGACAGTTCGAGCATCAGGTTGAACACGGTGTCGGCGGTGCTGCCGTCGAGATTGCCGGTCGGCTCATCCGCCAGCACGCACGCGGGCTTCGTGACCAGCGCGCGCGCGATCGCCACCCGCTGGCGCTCGCCGCCCGACAGCTCGCCCGGACGATGCTTCGCGCGATGCCCCATGCCGACGCGCTCCAGCACCGTGAGCGCTTCGCGGCGCGACGCTTCGGTGGTCATGCGGCGAATCCGCAGCGGCATCGCGACGTTGTCGAGCGCGGAAAACTCGGGCAGCAGGTGGTGGAACTGATACACGAAGCCGAGCGCGCGATTGCGCAGGTCGTTGCGTTCGCGCTCGGAGAGCCGGGTGAACGGCTTGCCCATCACCGAGACGTGGCCGGCGCTCGGATCGTCGAGGCCGCCGAGCACATGCAGCAGCGTGCTCTTGCCCGAACCCGACGCGCCGACGATCGCGAGTTTCTCGCCGCGCCGCACGCTCAGTTCGGCGTTGTTGAGCACCTGCACGTTCAGGCCGCCCTGCACGAACGACTTGGAAATGCCGGTTGCTTCCAGCACGTAGGGATGCGGCGCGCTTTCCTGAGAGGTCATGGGTAACGTAGCGGAACGGTCATTCATAGCGCAGCGCCTCCGCGGGACGGACTTTCGCACCGCGCCAGCTCGGGTAAAGCGTCGCCAGCGCCGACATCGCGAAGGCGATGATGCCGATGCGCGCGACGTCGGCCGGAATCAGCTCGGACGGCAGTTCGCTGATGAAATACACCGACGGCGGCAGGAACTGCACGCCGATCAGATGCTCGATCATCGGCACCAGCCACGGAATGCTCCACGCGATCAGGCAGCCGAGCGCGACGCCGGTTGCCGTGCCGACGAAGCCGATCGTCACGCCCTGCACCACGAATATCTTCATGATCGAACCGGGCTGCGCGCCGAGCGTGCGCAGAATCGCGATGTCGGCCTGCTTGTTGGTCACCGTCATCACCAGCGACGACACGAGGTTGAACGCCGCCACCGCGATGATCAGCGTGAGGATGATGAACATCATGCGTTTTTCGATCTGCACCGCCGAGAACCAGGTCTTGTTCTGCTGGGTCCAGTCGCGGATGTACAGGTCGCCGGACAGACTGCGCGCGAGTTGATGCGCGACTTCCGGCGCGCGCTGCATGTCGGTCAGGCGCAGCCGCACGCCGGTCGGCGCGGGCAGGCGGAACAGCGCCTGCGCGTCCTTGATGTTGATCAGCGCGAGCGTGCTGTCGTATTCGTAATGCCCCGACTCGAAGATGCCCACCACCGTGAACTGCTTCAAACGCGGCAGCATGCCGGCCGGCGTGATCGTGCCTTCGGGGGCGACCAGCGTGATCTTGTCGTTGACCTGCACGCCGAGATTGGTGGCGAGGTCCGCGCCCAGCACGATGCCGAAGTCGCCCGGCACGAGGTCGGTCAGCTTGCCGCCCTTCATCTCGCGGCCGATGTCGGACACCTGCGGCTCGAGCGTGGGTTCGACGCCGCGCAGCGCCACGCCGCTCACGGCGTCCTGGCGCGTGAGCAGCGCCTGCGCCTCGACATAAGGCGCCGCGCCGATCACTTCCTTGTTCTGGCGAGCTTCCTGGGCGGTCAATTGCCAGTTGGGCATCGAGCCGGTCGGCGAAAAGATCTCGACGTGCGCGAGCACCGACAGCATGCGGTCACGCACCTCTTTCTGGAAACCGTTCATCACGGACAATACGACGATCAGCGCCGCGACGCCAAGCGCGATGCCCGACATCGAAACGAGCGCGATGAAGGAAATGAAGCCGTTGCCGGTCGTGCGTTTGCCGGCGCGGGTGTAGCGCCAGCCAATCTGCCATTCGTAGGGAAATTTCAAGCGAATCCTTTTCTGCGTTCTTCGGCTGCTCTTGAGCGTTTTGCTGCGCGATGACGGCGGCCAGCCGCGATATGACGACGGTCATGCTTGCGGCATGAGCGCCGTGATCATTGGTGTCGCGGCACCCGCGATGGTTCCGGTATGACGTTCCGGCGTCCGGGCAAAGCTCGCGCCTCCGACGCCCGCCCACCGACGCCGCACCGCCGCCAATCAAGCGCGAAGTTTGCCATACAATGCCGCCGATTCGCGCAAACGGCTTGCGAGCGGGACGCTCGCCGGCGGCGGCCCCCCGCCGCCCCCCCCCCCGCGACGCCGCCGCGCACGCTAACTCAGGTTGTAGCGCCCCCTCAGATCATTGATGAGCGCGGCCGCCTGATTCGCCGCCGCGTCGCGCAGCTCGGCGTCCTTGCGGTCGCGATGCAGGTGAGTGATATCCCAGTTGCAGCCGGTTTCGTCCTCGACGGTCTCGTGAAAGCCGGTCGGAATCCAACCGGCCGTGGCCGGATTGGCATCGAGCGCCTTGACGACGAGTGCGAGCAGTTCCTGCTCGGTTTTCAGTTCACGCGACATGCCGGTCTCCTGCGTCATGTGCGCGGTGCCGCCGCGCGCGGCTTGCTGGTATCGGCGCGGCCCTCGCATGGCGCCGGAATGTGTCGATACGGTCCGCGGCATGGTTCGTGTCGGGTCCGCGTTTGGTCTGAATAGTCGCACTCTTTGCCCTACAATGCGCAGCATCATGCACGCCGACCGCCTTCATCTCCTCCTGCCCTTCGCGCTGCCCGCCGCCGCGGACGCCTCCACCGCCTTACACGACATCCAGAGCCCGGCCCTCGACCGGCTGATTGCGCGCGCCACGCTGGTCGAACGGGTGATCGGCGAGGACTTTCAGCGCACGCTGCCACATGAACGCTGGGTGGCGCGCCAGTTCGGCGCACTGCCGAGCGGCGCGGCCGCCGCCGACGAGGCGCCGCTTGCGCCCTACATGCTGCGCGCCGATGGCGGCGAGCCCGGCAACGCGACGTGGGCGTGCGTACAACCGGTGCATGTGCGGATCGCGCATGACCATCTGGTGCTGATCGATCCCGCCTCGCTGGAGTTGTCCGATGAAGAAGCCGGCGCGCTGCTCGCGGTCGCCCGGCCGCTGATCGAGGAACTCGGCGTGCGCATCGAGGCGCCCAAACCCACGCGCTGGTATTTGTCCGGCGAAGGCTTCGGCACGCTGGCGGGCGCGTCGCCGTTGCGCGCGAGCGGCCGCAACATCGAAATCTGGCTGCCGCACGAGGCGCATTCCGGCGAGCGCTCGCGCGCGTGGATGAAGCTGCAAAACGAAGTGCAGATGGCGTGGTTCGAGCATCCGGTCAATGAAGCGCGCGAGGCGCGCGGCCTGCCGGCCGTCAACTCGATCTGGTTTCATGCGCAAGGCGCGGCGCAACCGGTGCGCAGTCCGTTCGCGCGGGTGTTCTCCGACGCCGCCGCGACACGCGGTCTCGCGATGACCGCCGGTGTGCGGACCGGCGCGCCGCCGGCTTCGTTCGGCGCGCTGTCCGCCGCCGTCAACGGTACGTTCGGGAGCATGAGCCATGCCGCGAGCAACGCCGAACCCACCACGCTGGTCGAACTCGATCCGTTCTCCGCGCCGTACATCCAGCAGGACTGGGCGCGCTGGAACGACGCCTTCGCGGCGTTGCAGAGCGACTGGTTCGAACCGGCGCTCGACGCGCTGCAATCCGGCCGGCTCGGCGAACTCGGCCTGACCTTGTGCGGCGACACCGGCTCGGTGACGCTCTCGGTCACGCGCGGCGACCTGCGCAAATTCTGGCGGCGGCGCGTGCTCGCCTCGCTTTTCATCGAATGATTGATCGCCTGATCCACGGCCTTTCCGAATGACTCGAATCGTTACGCGCGCCTCGTCTCCCGTCGACGCCGAAATTCTCATCCGTCACGGCCTGCATCCGGTGCTCGCGCGCCTGTACGCCGCGCGCGGCGTGTGCATGCCCGACGAAATCGAAACCGGTCTCGCGCGCCTCGTGGCGCCCGCCGGACTCAAGGGCTGCGAGGACGCCGCCGCGCTGCTCGCCGACGCGATCGAGGACAAGCGCCGCATGCTGGTGGTCGCCGACTACGACTGCGACGGCGCCACCGCGTGCGCGGTCGCGGTGCGCGGCCTGCGCATGTTCGGCGGCCGGATCGACTATCTGGTGCCGAACCGCTTCGAATACGGTTACGGCCTCACGCCCGAGATCGTCGCGCTGGCCGCGAGGAACGCGTCCGGCAAGCCGGATCTGCTGATCACGGTCGACAACGGCATCGCCAGCGTCGACGGCGTGGAGGCGGCCAACGCGCTCGGCATCGACGTGCTCGTCACCGATCACCATCTGCCCGGCGACGAACTGCCCGCGGCCCGCGCGATCGTCAATCCGAATCAGCCGGGCTGCACGTTTCCGAGCAAGTGCATCGCGGGCGTCGGCGTGATGTTTTACGTGCTGCTGGCGTTGCGCGCCGAATTGCGCCGCCGCGGCGCGTTCAACGACCTGCATCCCGAGCCGCGTCTGGACGGCCTGCTCGATCTGGTCGCGCTCGGCACGGTCGCGGACGTCGTCAAGCTCGACGGCAACAACCGCGTGCTGGTCGCGCAAGGCTTGCAGCGCATCCGCAAAGGCAAGATGCAGCCGGGCATCGCCGCCCTCTTTCGCGCCGCCGCGCGCGACGCGCGCAGCGCGTCGGGTTTCGATCTGGGCTTTGCGCTCGGCCCGCGGCTGAATGCGGCCGGCCGTCTGTCCGACATGTCGCTCGGCATCGAATGCCTGACCACCGACGACATCGGCCGCGCATGGGACCTCGCGCAGCAACTGGATACGATGAACCGCGAACGCCGCGAGATCGAAGCCGGCATGCAGCAGCAGGCGCTCGACGATCTTTCCACGATCGACCCCGACGGCGCGACCACCATCACGCTGTTCAATCCGGCGTGGCACCAGGGCGTGATCGGCATCGTCGCCGGGCGCCTGAAGGAGAAGTTCCACCGCCCCTCGTTCACGTTCGCGCTCGCCGACGACAGCGGCCAGCTCGTCAAGGGCTCGGGCCGTTCGATCGCGGGCTTTCATCTGCGCGACGCGCTCGATCTGATCTCGAAGCGCGAGCCCGGCCTGATCGTCAAGTTCGGCGGCCACGCGATGGCCGCGGGCCTGACGCTCGCCGCCGCCGACGTGCCGCGCTTCACCGCCGCGTTCGAGGCGGTCGGCCGCGAATGGCTCTCCGAGGAGGCGCTGTCGCGCACCATCGAGACCGACGGCGAACTCGAGGACGCCTACTTCACGCCGCAATTCGTCGAGATGCTCGACGCCGCCGTGTGGGGCCAAGGCTTCCCGGCGCCGGTGTTTTCCGGCGAATTCGACATCGCGTCCCAGGCGCTGGTGAAGGACAAGCATCTGAAGCTGCAACTCGTGCGCGGCCGCCAGCGCTTCAACGCGATCTGGTTCAACCACACCGACACGCTGCCCGCGCGCACCACCGTCGCCTATCGCCTCGCGAGCGACACATGGAACGGCGTGTCGCGGGTGCAATTGATCGTCGAGCACGCGGCAAGCTAGTCGCGCGACGCTCGGCCGGCATGCGCGGCGGCGCCAAAACCACTGCAAAATCAACCCGGAACGCGCGCCGGATCGCTCGGGAGCGCCCGGCGCGGCGCGCCGATCGGCTATAATTTCCCCTTTTTACGAAGCCACAAAAGATCGACATGGAAGCGGAACGTCTCAACGCGATCGAAGCCTCTCTGGCGGACCTGCGCACGCGCGCGGCCGACCTACGGGGGTATCTTTGACTACGACGACAAGTCTCGTCGCCTGATCGAAGTCAACCGGGAACTCGAAGACCCGGACGTCTGGAACGACTCGAAGCACGCCCAGGCCCTCGGCCGGGAAAAGAAACTGCTCGACGACGTGGTCGGCAAACTCACCTCGCTCGACAACGACCTGCGCGACGCGCAGGACCTGTTCGACATGGCCCGCGAGGAAGGCGACGATGAAACCCTGATCGCCTGCGAAACGGACGCGCAAGGGCTCGAACAGCGCGTCGCCGACATGGAATTCCGCCGGATGTTCGCGAATCCGGCCGACCCGAACAACGCCTTCCTCGACATTCAGGCCGGCGCCGGCGGCACCGAAGCGTGCGACTGGGCGTCGATGCTGCTGCGCCAGTACCTGCGCTACTGCGAGCGCAAGGGCTTCAAGACCGAAGTGCTGGAACAGACCGAGGGCGACGTCGCGGGCATCAAGAACGCGACCATCAAGATCGAGGGCGAATACGCGTACGGCTTCCTGCGCACCGAAACCGGCGTGCACCGCCTCGTGCGCAAGTCGCCGTTCGATTCGTCGGGCGGGCGTCATACGTCGTTCTCGTCCGTGTTCGTGTACCCGGAAGTCGACGATTCGATCGAAGTCGACATCAATCCGGCCGATCTGCGCATCGACACCTACCGCGCGTCCGGCGCGGGCGGTCAGCACATCAACAAGACCGACTCCGCGGTGCGTATCACGCACATGCCGTCGGGCATCGTCGTGCAGTGCCAGAACGACCGTTCGCAGCACCGCAACCGCGCCGAAGCCATGGCCATGCTGAAATCGCGCCTGTACGAAGCGGAAATCCGCAAGCGTCAGGCCGAGCAGGACAAGCTCGAAGCCGGCAAGACCGATGTGGGCTGGGGTCATCAGATTCGCTCGTACGTGCTGGACAACAGCCGTATCAAGGATCTGCGCACCAACGTCGAAATCAGCAATACCAAGAGCGTGCTCGACGGCGACCTCGATCCGTTCATCAGCGCCAGCCTGAAACAGGGCGTCTAAAGCGCAACCGGCGCGGCATGCATCGCATTGCCGCGCCGCATCTTTTTTAACGCCTGTTCGTCGACGTACTCGCAGGCCACCCGCGCGAGATTCATCCGATGCGGGCCACCGAATACCAGATCATCATGACCGAATCGACCCAGCGTAATGTGGCGCAGCCTAATGCGGCCCAGCCGAACGTCGTGCCCGAGTTGGACGACAACAAGATCATCGCCGAGCGCCGCGAAAAGCTGCGCGAACTGCGCGAGCACGGCGTCGCCTATCCGAACGACTTCCGTCCCACGCATCACGCGGACGATCTGCAATCGCAGTACGAGCACGCGGACAAGGAAGCGCTCGAGGCCAACCCGCTCGAAGTCGCGATCGCCGGCCGCATGATGCTCAAGCGCGTGATGGGCAAGGCGAGCTTCGCCACCGTGCGCGACGGTTCGGGTCAGATCCAGTTCTTCATCACGCCGGCCGACGTCGGCCAGGAAACGTACGACGCCTTCAAGAAGTGGGACATGGGCGACATCGTCGCGGCGCGCGGCGTGCTGTTCCGCACCAACAAGGGCGAGCTCTCGGTGCGTTGCACGAACCTGCGTCTGCTGTCGAAGTCGCTGCGTCCGCTGCCGGACAAATTCCACGGCCTGTCGGATCAGGAGATGAAGTACCGCCAGCGCTACGTCGACCTGATCGTCACGCCGGAAACGCGCAAGACGTTCGTCGCACGCACCAAGGCGATCTCGTCGATCCGCAAGTTCATGGCCGACGCGGATTTCATGGAAGTCGAAACGCCGATGCTGCACCCGATTCCGGGCGGCGCGGCGGCCAAGCCGTTCACCACGCACCACAACGCGCTTGACATGCAGATGTTCCTGCGCATCGCGCCCGAACTGTATCTGAAGCGGCTGGTGGTCGGCGGCTTCGAGCGCGTGTTCGAGATCAACCGGAATTTCCGTAACGAGGGCGTCTCGGTGCGCCACAATCCGGAATTCACGATGATCGAGTTTTACGCGGCGTACACCGATTACAGGTGGGTGATGGACTTCACCGAGCAGTTGATCCGCCAGGCGGCGATCGACGCATTGGGCACCGCCACGATCACCTATCAGGGCCGCGAGCTCGATCTCGCCAAGCCGTTCCACCGGCTGACGATCACGCAGGCGATCCAGAAGTACGCGCCGCAATACACGAACCAGCAACTCGCCGACAGCGCATTCCTGCGTACCGAGTTGAAGAAGTTCGGCGTGGACGCGTCGCAGCCGCAGTTCCTCAATGCCGGCGTGGGTTCGCTGCAACTGGCGCTGTTCGAGGAAACCGCCGAGTCGCAATTGTGGGAGCCGACGTACATCATCGACTACCCGGTCGAGGTGTCGCCCCTCGCGCGCGCGTCGGACAAGGTGCCCGGCATCACCGAGCGCTTCGAGCTGTTCATCACGGGCCGTGAGATCGCCAATGGCTTCTCGGAACTGAACGATCCGGAAGACCAGGCCGCCCGCTTCAAGAAGCAGGTCGACCAGAAAGAGGCCGGCGACGAAGAAGCGATGTTCTACGACGCCGACTACATCCGCGCGCTCGAATACGGCATGCCGCCGGCCGGCGGTTGCGGCATCGGCATCGACCGCCTGGTGATGATGCTGACCGACAGCCCGAGCATCCGCGACGTGATTCTGTTTCCGCATCTGCGCCGCGAGGATTGATCGTTGCGCGGCCTCGCATCAAGTGAAACGCCCGGCTCGATTGAACTGACGCCGGGCGTTTTTCTTGCGGCGCGCAAAAAGCCGTATGCAGCCGTTGATGGTTGTAACCATCGGTAAAAGGCCTGCCTAGCGACCACGCCGTGTTCTCAGCAACTGTTTGCGAGCCTTGAAGGAATCCGCACACCCTGCCCCGCAGCGCGAGCTTCGATGCGGTCAGCCCGGGATGATTGCCTCCAACATGTTACAAATTGAAACCCTCGCGGGATCGATTTGCCCCGACACTCAGTCTCAATAACAGTCGACTCTGCTTAAGACGGAGGCCAGTATGGACAGTCCAGATTTCAAATCCACGCAACCACGCCGTATCCATCCGCTCGTCGCGACAGCCGCGGGCGCGGTCATCATTGCCAGTCTCGTGGCGACAGCGGCCATGACAGGGCTCTTTCCCAAAGCCTCGAGCAACGGCGCGCAAACCGACCAGACGCAAACCGCCCAGGTGACGACGCAGCCGAACGTCATCGACTCTGCCGCACCGGCGAATCCATCGGCGCAGCAGTCAGCGCAACAGTCGGCGCAACAAGGCGCGCCGCAGAACGCTCAGCAAGCCGCTCAACAACAGGCTGAACAGCAACCGCAACGCGCCCCTGCTCCGGCGCCCGCCCAGCAACAGTACGCGCAGCAGCAACAAGCGCAGGCGGCGCCGCAATATGCGCAACAGCAACAGCAGCAGCCGCGGTCGGCTTATTGCTCCACGTGCGGCACGGTGGTCGCTATTTCGGCGGTGCGTCAGGAAGGCCACGGCACCGGTATCGGCGCGGTCGGCGGCGCGGTGGCCGGCGGCGTGGTCGGCAATCAGTTCGGCAGCGGCAACGGCCGTACCGCGATGACCTTGCTCGGCGCGCTGGGCGGCGGTCTCGCGGGCAATTCGGTCGAAAAGCACATCCGCAGCACGACTTCCTATTCGGTGCGGGTGCGGATGGAAAACGGCAAGACGCGCTACTTTACGTACCATGAAGCCCCGCCGTTCCAGCAAGGTCAGCGCGTGCGCGTGGAAAACGGCACGCTCGTGGCGGGCTGAGCGTCGGCGGCAGCCCAGGCTGCGATAGTGCGGCAGGCAGGCGTTAAAAAAGGCGATTCCAATGGAATCGCCTTTTTCCTTGCCGCGGCCGCCGCGCCAGTCATCGCGCGACGGCGGCGAAAACTCAGTAATCCGCGTCTTCAATCCATGCAGCCTGAATCGCTTCGAGGATCTTCTCGTTCGACCGGTTGGGATCGTCGTCGAACCCCTCCAGTTCGGTGACCCAGCGGTGCAAGTCGGTGAAGCGCACCTGCTGCGGGTCGATGTCCTGGTGCTTGTCAGTCAGGGCCATCGCGATGTCTTGCGTATCGGTCCACTTCATGGCTGCATCCTCCTGTTAGTGGTTTTCCTTCGCGTGATTGATCGAGTAGCGCGGGATTTCGACAACCAGATCCTGCTCTTCAGGCACGATCGCCTGGCACGACAGACGCGAGGCCGGCTCGAGCCCCCACGCCTTGTCCAACAGATCGTCCTCGTCTTCCTCGGACGGCGTCAAGGCGGCGAAACCCTCACGCACGATCACGTGACAGGTCGTGCACGCGCACGACTTCTCGCAAGCATGCTCGATTTCGATGCCGTTATCGAGCAGGTTGTCGCAGATGCTCTTGCCGGGTACGGCGTCGATCACCGCGCCTTCCGGGCACAGTTCGACGTGAGGCAGCACAACGATTTGAGGCATACATTTTCCGTTTAGGTCTGAGGCACGGTCGGCGCAACAGCCTACGTACCATTTTACTGGCGGCACGCGGACTTTTTAAGTCCGCGCGGCGCGCTTCGGTTTGGGTTAGCGGGCTTCGCGGCCCGCGTGCCGCCGGCGCGACTCAGATCTCGTCGAGCTTGCGGCCGGCGAGCGCGCGGCGAATGCCCTTGTTCATGCGGCGCGCGGCGAATTCGTCGGTGCCTTCGGCGAGCGTTTTCGTCGCGGCTTCGATCGCGTCGACGTCGTCGCTTTGCTCGACGTTGCGCAGCGCGTTCAACAGCGCGTCGAGTTCGGCGCGTTCGCTGTCGTCGAGCAATTCGGCGTCGGCGGCGAGCGCCGCGTCGGTCGCTTCCACGAGACGCCGCGCTTCGACCTGCGCCTCGCGCAGCGCGCGGGCGCGCATGTCGACTTCGGCGGTCGAGAAACTGTCTTCGAGCATTCTGGCGATGTCGTCGTCGGCGAGACCGTAGGACGGCTTCACCACCACCGACGCTTCCACGCCCGAGGCCAGCTCGCGTGCGAACACGGACAGCAGACCGTCGGCGTCGACCTGATACGTGACGCGGATGCGCGCCGCGCCGGCCGCCATCGGCGGAATGCCGCGCAGCTCGAAACGCGCGAGCGAGCGGCAATCGCTGACGAGCTCGCGCTCGCCTTGCACGACGTGGATCGCCATCGCCGTCTGGCCGTCCTTGAAGGTCGTGAAATCCTGCGCGCGCGCGACCGGAATGGTCGAATTGCGCGGGATGATCTTCTCGGTCAGACCGCCCATCGTCTCCACGCCGAGCGACAGCGGGATCACGTCGAGCAGCAGCCAGTCGTCGCCGTCCGCGCCGCGGTTGCCCGCGAGCAGATCGGCCTGGATCGCCGCGCCGAGCGCGACGACCTGATCCGGGTCGAGATTGATGAGCGGCGGCTGGCCGAAAAACGACTCGACCGCGCGGCGAATCACCGGCATACGCGTCGCGCCGCCGACCAGCACGACGCCCTTGATGTCCTTCGTCGTGACCCTGGCGTCGCGCAGCGCTTTCTTCGTGGGCCCGAGCGTGCGCTGCACCAGCGCCTGCGTGATGGCCTCGAAAGTGGCTTCCTCGATCGTCAGATCGATCCGGGCGCCGTTCGAGAGCGTCGCCTGTAGCGTTGCACTCGGCGCGTCCGACAACGCCTCCTTGGTCACGCGCACGCTGTCGAGCAGCAGGCGAACGTCTTCAGGCGCGAGCGTTTGCGGGGCAATACCCGCCTGCTCCAGCACATGGCGATACAACATGTGATCGAAATCGTCGCCGCCGAGCGCGGAATCGCCGCCCGCCGCGAGCACTTCGAACACGCCCTTCGTGAGCTTCAGAATCGACAGATCGAAGGTGCCGCCGCCGAGGTCGTACACCGCGTACAGGCCTTCGGAGCCGTTGTCGAGGCCGTAGGCGATCGCGGCCGCCGTCGGCTCGTTCAGCAGACGCAGCACGTTCAGGCCCGCGAGGCGGGCGGCGTCCTTGGTCGCCTGGCGCTGCGCCTCATCGAAGTAAGCAGGCACCGTGATGACCGCGCCGACCAGTTCGTCGCCGAGCGTGTCCTCGGCGCGCTGGCGCAGCGTGGCGAGAATTTCCGCCGACACTTCCACCGGGCTTTTCACGCCGTCGACGGTACGGATCTGCACCATGCCTGGGGCGTCGATGAAATCGTACGGCGCGTTCTCGGCGCCCTCGACTTCCGCCTTGCCCCGGCCCATGAAGCGCTTGACCGACACGATCGTGTTGCGCGGGTCGGTGGCCGCTTCAGCCTTGGCCGCCCGGCCGATGCGGCGACCGCCCTTTTCGAGGTAACGCACCACCGACGGCAGCAGCACATGGCCGTCGTCGTCGGGCAGCACGTCGGGTACGCCGCTGCGCACGGCGGCGACGAGGGAATTGGTGGTGCCGAGGTCGATACCGACCGCCAGGCGCCGCTGATGAGGCGCCGGCGCCATGCCGGGTTCGGAGATTTGCAGTAAGGCCATCTGGATCTTCTCGGGGCCGCTTCGCCCCGTCCTGAATTTTCGCGTTGCTGGATATAAAGCTTCGGCTGTTCCGGCTGCGTTCTGGCGCGGCGTTGGCTCGCGCCCGGATCGCTAGTGTTCGAGCCGCTCGATCTGCGCGTCGATTTCCGACGCTACCCGCTCGATGAACATCAACTGCCGCACCGCCTCGCCCGCCGCCTGATTCGCGCCGCTGTCGAGCAATGCGCCGAGCTTGGTGAAACGCATGCGCTCTTCGTCGCGCAGTTCGGTCAGCAGGGCGTCGAGCGCGTCGACGTTTTTCGCCGCGGCGGCGTCCTCGATGCCTTCGCGCCACTCCATCTGCTGCATCAGGAACGACGGCTCCATCGCCGTATTGTTCTCCGCGCCGACGTCGATGCCGCGCAGATGCAGCAGGTAAGTAGCGCGCTTGAGCGGATCGCGCAGCGTCTGATACGCCTCGTTGGTGCGCGTCGCCCACTGCATGGCGATGCGCTTTTGCGCGTCGCCGGCCGCCGCGAAGCGGTCGGGATGCACCTGGGCCTGCACGGTGCGGTACGCGTGATCGAGCGTCGTTGCGTCGAGCGCGAATTGCGCCGGCAGACCGAACAGGTCGAAGTGGCTGTCGTTCAGCGAGGCCATCGGATAGAAGAGGTCCGTTCAGGAAAGCGCACAAGAGTGCCGTCTAAAAACGCGGATGAAACTAAAAAGGCGGCCCGCGCCGCCTTTTGTCCGCCGCACGCGGAAGTGTTCCGGTTTATACCCGGAACGACTCGCCGCAACCGCATTCGTCCTTCACGTTCGGATTGTTGAACTTGAAGCCTTCGTTCAATCCTTCGCGCGCGAAGTCGAGTTCAGTGCCGTCGATATAGGCGAGGCTCTTGGGGTCGACAATGATCTTCACGCCGTTGCATTCGAACACCTGGTCTTCGGGCGCGAGTTCGTCCACGTACTCGAGCTTGTAGGCGAGGCCGGAGCAACCGGTGGTACGCACGCCGAGGCGCAGCCCGACGCCTTTACCGCGGCGGATCAGATACTTCTGGACGTGCTGTGCTGCCTTTTCGGTCAACGTAATTGCCATTGCGTTTCTCATTGCGCAGTGTGCGGGCAGTCCGCGTTTCGTCACTCGGGCTTATCGCCGCGGTGATTCCTCGCGCTGCCACCCTGCCTGCATCAAATATCGCTCATGCCGGGCGGCGCGTTCGTTGCGCCGCCGTTTCCGGCTCACTTCGAATCCCGACGCCCGCTTACGCGGTTTGCTTGTCGCCCTCGACAACCGCGGCAACGCCGTGGCGTTGCTTGTAGTCGGCGACCGCTGCCTTGATCGCGTCTTCCGCGAGGATCGAGCAGTGGATCTTCACCGGCGGCAGCGCGAGTTCTTCAGCGATCTGCGTGTTCTTGATCGACATGGCCTGATCGAGCGTCTTGCCCTTCACCCATTCGGTGACGAGCGAGCTCGACGCAATCGCCGAACCGCAGCCATACGTCTTGAACTTCGCGTCTTCGATGACGCCGTCCGCGCCGACGCGAATCTGCAGCTTCATCACGTCGCCGCAGGCCGGCGCGCCGACCATGCCGGTGCCGACCGCATCGTCGTCCTTCGCGAAGGAACCGACGTTGCGCGGGTTTTCATAGTGGTCCAGTACCTTGTCGCTATAAGCCATGATCACACTCCTTGATTCGTTTCAACCTGCAATTCGATGAATTCGACGTTCACAAACCGGCGCGTCAGTGCGCTGCCCACTGGATGGTCGAGATGTCGATCCCGTCCTGGTGCATTTCCCACAGCGGCGACAGATCGCGCAGCTTCGAAATCTTGGTCTTCAGCAGGTTGATTACATAGTCGACGTCCTGCTCGGTCGTGAAGCGGCCCACCGTGAAGCGGATCGAGCTGTGCGCGAGTTCGTCGTTGCGACCCAATGCGCGCAGCACGTACGACGGTTCCAGCGAAGCCGACGTGCAAGCCGAGCCCGACGACACCGCGACGTCCTTTACCGCCATGATCAGCGATTCGCCTTCGACGAAATTGAAGCTGATGTTCAGGTTGTGCGGCACACGCTTTTCCATGTCGCCGTTCACATACACTTCTTCCAATTCCGACAGGCCGCGCAACAGACGATCGCGCAGCATGCGAATGCGCTCGTTCTCCGTCGCCATCTCTTCGCGCGCGATACGGAACGCCTCGCCCATGCCGACGATCTGGTGCGTGGCCAGCGTGCCCGAACGCATGCCGCGCTCGTGACCGCCGCCGTGCATTTGCGCCTCGATACGGATACGCGGCTTGCGGCGCACGTACAGCGCGCCGATGCCCTTCGGGCCATAGGTCTTGTGCGCCGAGAACGACATCAGGTCGACCTTCAGCTTTTGCAGATCGATGTCGATCTTGCCGGTGGCTTGCGCGGCGTCGACGTGGAAAATGATGCCTTTTTCACGGCAGATTTCACCGATCGCCTCGATGTCCTGGATCACGCCGATCTCGTTGTTCACCGACATCACCGACACGAGGATCGTGTCCGGACGCAGCGCGGCCTTGAACACGTCGAGGTCGATCAGACCGTCGTCCTTCACGTCCAGATACGTGACTTCGAAGCCTTCGCGCTCGAGTTCGCGGCAGGTATCGAGCACGGCCTTGTGCTCGGTCTTCACCGTGACGATGTGCTTGCCCTTGCTCTTGTAGAAGTGCGCGGCGCCCTTGATCGCGAGGTTGTCCGATTCCGTCGCGCCCGAGGTCCAGATGATCTCGCGCGGATCGGCGTTCACCAGCGCGGCCACGTTCTCGCGCGCTTCCTCGACCGCGCGCTCCGCGGTCCAGCCATACGAGTGGCTGCGCGAGGCGGGGTTGCCGAACTGCTCGCGCAAGTACGGAATCATCTTGTCCACCACGCGCGGGTCGACCGGGGTCGTGGCGCTGTAGTCCATGTAAATGGGCAGGTGGGGAATGTCGTTGTTCATGTATCGCTCCGGGGACGTCATATGCTCTGGCTTCTGGATTCTCGATCCGGCTGCGGTGATGCTTCACACCGCGCCACACCGCGCGCTACCGCGCCTAGGAACCGGCCATGTTGAAAACGGAATTGGGCCCTTTCGGCGCCGCGCGAACGGGCTCGACCGCCGGCGCCTCGTTGCGCCGGTCGCGCAACACGGTCGGCACGCCTTCGCGCGCACGCTGCTGGTCGACCAGATCCTTGAGAGAGACGGAATCCAGGTACTCGACCATTTTCTGATTCAGCGTCGACCACAGTTCATGCGTCATGCAGTGGCCGTCGTGCTGTTTGGTGCCCTCGCACGAGCCCTTGCCACCGCATTGGGTGGCATCGAGCGGCTCGTCGACCGCGATGATGATGTCGGCCACGGTCACGTCTTCAGCGCGACGGGCCAGATTGTAGCCGCCGCCCGGTCCGCGCACGGACTCGACGATTTCATGGCGACGCAGCTTGCCAAACAGCTGCTCGAGATACGACAGGGAGATATGTTGGCGCTGGCTGATACCCGCAAGCGTCACCGGGCCCTGCTCCTGGCGCAGTGCCAGGTCAATCATCGCCGTGACGGCGAAACGGCCTTTCGTGGTGAGTCTCATATGTGTGGGAACCGCAATTCTCGACAAGTTTGGTCAAGTATAAATACATGAGTGAATTAGTCAAGTATCCCTGTCGCGATTTGGGTCATTTGTTTAATTGCTGGATGCGTCCGGCGCGGCTCCCCGCAGGACTAGGCCGTCAACTGGGGACGCAACGCCGCGATCAGCCCGCGGCACGCCGCTTCACACTGATCCAGCACTTGCTCGAAACCGTCCGCGCCACCGAAATAGGGATCGGCGACTTCGCGCGTGCCGCTCCAACGGCTGTCCGTCTCGGGGACGAATTCCATCAGCAGTCGGATCTTGTCGCGCTGCTCCGGCGGGCAGATCCGACGCAAGGCCGCGACGTTTTTGTCGTCCATCGCGATCAGCAGATCGAAGCGCTCGAAATCGGCCGGGGCGATCTGGCGTCCGCGCAGCGCTTCCAATTTGTAACCGCGCCGGCCGGCCGCATGTCGCGCACGGTCGTCGGGCGGCGCGCCGATGTGCCAGTCGCCGGTGCCCGCCGAATCGATCAGAATGCGCTCCGCGAGCCTGGCTTCGCCAACGAGGTGGCGCATCACGCCTTCCGCGGTCGGTGAACGGCAGATGTTCCCGAGGCAGACGAAGCAGATGGACACGGTTTTCATTAGAGACTTTCAGGCGCTTCGACGCGCAGGAAACGACGGTTGGCGAACGGTGCCGCGATTATACAAAGGCGCGCGGAATCTCGCCGGGCGCCCCGCCGCCTCGGCCAGGCGCTGCTTCTACCGCCGCAGCGTGCGGCATGTTGCTGTGTCTATTGGATCGCGTCAGGTCTCGCGCTCAGGACGCTTCGGCGAGCGGCGTCGCGGCGACGGCGCGTATCGGCTTTGCCGGCAGCGTCGACGCATCGCCGACCATGCCGTATGAAACAGCGCGCGCGAGTTCCGCGGTCAATTGATCGGCGGCGAGCGGCGCCTGCGAGGCGCGCGAAGCGGCACCGCCGCAAATGTGCAGATAGGCGGCCGCGGCAAGCGGCACAACGATGGCGAGCGGCCAATACACCGATATTGTCTTTTTCATGATGTTGTTTCTTCCGATTGAGGGGCGCGTGAACTCGTGATTCACTATTCCCATGTCGAATCCTATAGAAATTCGCAATCGAGAAAAACCGGCTGGCGCGAGATACAGCGTTGCTATGAATGGAACAGTGAATTGACGGATTCCGCGCACCGCCTCCGCGCGCTGGTTGGCACAAAAAAGAAATCCTTACAAACGCATACAAAGCTCGCATGACGTATCGCGATAATAGCGGTCTCATAGACATGAAACTTTCGCACCGGTCCATCAGATGAAACGCATTGCTTCAATCGTAGGTCTCGCCACCGCTGCGTTGCTGAGCGGCTGCGCGGTATATCCGGACGGCACGCCGATGTACGGCAACGGCTACAGCGGCTATGACGGCTACGCCTATGGCGCGCCGCAGACCAGCGTGTACATGGGCTACGGCAATTACTACGGCCCGGCGTATTACGACGGACCCGGCTACTGGGGAGGCTACCGCGGCTATCCCGATCGCGGTCGACCCTACAACGGTTACCGCGACGGCTACCGCGGCGATAACGGCGGGGGGCGTGGTCAGCCGAACGGCGGAGGGGCTCGCGGCGGGCCGCCGCCACAAGGCGCTGTCGCCGGACCGGGTGGGCCGAGCGGATCGAATGCGGCACGCCCCGGAGCCGGTAGTCCTCCGCCTCCACCTCCGCAACAGGCTGGCAACGGCGGCGGACGGGGTGGCGCGCCGGTCATCAGGGGCGTGCCTGGCCGCCAGTCCGGTGGAATGACCGACCATTGATCCACCCGACGGACCCTGCGGTCGTGCTTGAGCGACAGCGGGCGCTCCGGCTCGACACAGCGGCGCCTCGCGCGCCGCGCCCGGCCGCGAGCAAGCCGGCCAACGGCGCCAGTCGCAAGAGAGCGATGCCGATTCGCGGCTGACAGCCGCTCAGTCGGCAACAAGATCGCGCCGCCTACTCAGCCGATGTGACTGCGCTGCGCGGCATACAGCTCCCTGAAGGTGCGCCCCACCGGCGCCGGCATCTCGCGGGTATGGGTCCAGCCCGCACCGCCTAACGGCAGCCTCGCAATCGAACGAGTTTTCCCGCCCATCCGCTCCAGCACGCGCACGGCCACCTTGGTGAAGAGCGCATAAGCGTCCGGATGCAGCGCGAGGAAACCCCACACCGCCAACCCCGCACGCTCCTTCCACGGCCGCAGACGCCGCTCCACCTGCTTCTCACGCAGCTTGCGCAACAGATCGGATAAGGGAATTCCCACCGGGCACACGCTATTGCATTCGCCGCATAAGGTCGCTGCCTGCGGCAAATCCAGCGCCTTGTCGATGCCGACATAGCTCGGTGTCAGGACCGAACCCATCGGGCCGGGATACACCCAACCGTATGCATGGCCGCCCACCTTCTGATAGACCGGGCAATGGTTCATGCACGCGCCGCAGCGGATACAGCGCAGCATCTCCTGGAAATCGCCGCCTATGAGCCCCGTGCGTCCGCCGTCGACCAGCACGACGTACATATGCTCGGGGCCATCCTGATCCGCCTCGCCGCGCGGCCCGGTCAGCACCGAAAAATAGTTCGACGTCGCCTGGCCCGTCGCCGAGCGCGGCAGCAGACGCATCGCCGTCGCGAGGTCTTCGAGCGTGGGCAGCACCTTCTCGATACCCGTGACGGCGACATGCACGCGCGGCATCACCGTGCACATGCCCTCGTTGCCCTCGTTCGTGACGAGCACGACCGAGCCGGTTTCCGCCACCACGAAGTTGCCGCCCGTCACGCCCATGTCCGCCGACAGGAAATGCGGACGCAGCACTTCGCGCGCTTCCCGCGTCATATCGGTGATTTCGGTGAGGCGTGGCCGGTTGTGGGTCTTCGCGAACAGATCGGCGATCTCGTCCTTATCCTTATGGACGACCGGCGCGATGATGTGGCTCGGCGGTTCGTTGTCGTTGATCTGCAGAATGTATTCGCCCAGATCGGTTTCGATCGACTGCACGCCCATCTGACCGAGCACCTCGTTCAGGCGCATTTCCTCGGTGACCATCGACTTGGTCTTGATCACCTTCTTCACGTCATGCCGGCGCGAGATGTCGCCGACGAGCCGGGCGGCTTCCTGGGTCGTCTCGGCGAACAGCACCGTGACGCCGCGCCGGGTCGCCTCGCGTTCGAACGTTTCCAGCCACACATCGAGGTTTTCCAGCGCGCGATCACGGCGCTCCTTCAACGCCGCGCGGGTGGCGGGAAAGTCGATGGCGGTCATGGCCGCGGCGCGGGCCGACACGAATTTGGTCGACAGCTTGGTGAGGTTCTGCTGCAGACGCTGGTCGGCGAGTTTCTGACCCGCGCGAGCCTTGAACTGCATCGATTGGACTTGCATGGCGGCCTTGTGCTTATTCGGAATCGGGCATTCGGATGAGACGTTCGAAATGAAGCGCGCGGAATGGAACGCGGCACGCCTTCACGCGTCGCCGGCGAGCACCTGCGCGATGTGCAACACCCGCGTCGTGGTGTCGCCGGTGCGCCGCAACCGCCCTTCGATATTGAGCATGCAGCCGAGGTCGCCCAGCACCACCGTGCCCACGCCGCTCGCGCTGATGTTCGCGCATTTTTCGTCGACGATCGCCGTGGAAATATCGCCGTACTTGACCGCGAAGGTGCCGCCGAAACCGCAGCAGTGCTCGCAGCCCTTCATTTCGGTCACCGCCACGCCCACTTGTGCGAGCAGCGCGCGCGGCTGCGTCTTGACGCCGAGTTCACGCAATCCCGAACAGGAATCGTGATAAGTCACCTGCCCCGCGAATTCGCCGGGCTGCAATTGCACCCTGGCCACGTTGACGAGGAAATCGGTCAGCTCGAACACTCTCGGCCGCAAGCGGCCGAAGCGGTTCATCAATTCGGGATCGTCGGCAAAGAGATCGCCGTAGTGCGCGCGGATCATGCCGCCGCACGAGCCGGACGGCACCACGACGTAGTCGAACTGTTCGAACTCACGCAGCGCTTTCTCCGCGAGGTCGCGCGCGATGCGCCGTTCGCCGGAGTTGTATGCGGGCTGCCCGCAGCAGGTTTGCGCGGGAGGCACCACCACCTCGAAACCGGCGCCCTCGATCAGCTTGATGACCGAAAAACCGATCTCCGGACGCATCAGGTCGATCAGGCAGGTGACGAACAATCCGACTCGCATGAGCCCTCCTTCGGGAAAACGTCCCTGATTATCCGCCGTTTGGCGCACAATACCAACGGCCGGAAGGCATAGGACGCGTGCCACGTTAATTTGGAATAGCGCTTCGAACCGCGTTCGCTTTTTTCACGATACGAGATACAATCAGTTTTCCGCTGTTTGACGCGTCAACCGATTCCTCCCATGAGCGATACGAACCCGGATCCCAAAACTTCGATCCAGGTGATCGAACGCATGATGCGCTTGCTCGACGCACTCGCTGCGCATAGCGACCCGGTCAGCCTGAAAGAACTCGCCATCCGCACGGAGTTGCATCCGTCCACCGCGCACCGCATCCTGAACGACATGGTGATGTGCCGGCTGGTCGACCGGTCGGATCCCGGCACCTATCGTCTCGGCATGCGCCTGCTCGAACTGGGCAATCTGGTAAAGGCACGCCTGTCGGTGCGCGACGCGGCGCTCACGCCGATGCGCGAACTGCATCGTCAGACGGGCCAGACAGTGAATCTGTCGGTACGCCAGGGCGACGAGATCGTCTATATCGAACGCGCCTATTCGGAACGCTCCGGCATGCAGGTGGTGCGGGCCATCGGCGGGCGGGCGCCTTTGCATCTCACGTCGGTGGGCAAGCTGTTTCTCGCCGCCGACGAATCCACCCGCGTTCGCGCCTACGCCACCCGCACGGGTTTGTCGGGTCACACGCAAAACAGCATCACCGACCTGACCAAGCTGGAGCGCGAGCTTTCGCACGTGCGTCAGCAGGCCTGCGCGCGCGATAACGAGGAACTGGAATTGGGCGTGCGCTGCATCGCCGCCGGCATTTACGACGACACCGGCAAGCTGGTCGCGGGTCTGTCGCTGTCGGCACCGGCCGACCGTTTGCAGGACTCGTGGCTCGGCCAGCTCAGTCAAACGGCGCTGATGATTTCGGAGTCGCTCGGCTACCGGCCGCAGGCCTCGCAAGATCATACGCATAGCCACGCGTAAACCGTCGGCAGCTTGAATCGCTGCCGCACAAAAAAAGCCTCGCAAGTTGCGAGGCTTTTTCGTTGGAGGCGGCCAGTGTGCAAACCGGCCGCCAAAGGAAGCATTTCAGGTGCCGGCGCCGCCGGCGTCCGCGCTCGTGATGCGCGGCTGGTCGCCGCCGTTATCCAGCCATGTGCGCAGACGCGTGGCGTCCGCAAAGCGCGAGTATTTGCCCGACGAGTCGAGCAGCACGAGGACCATCGGACGGCCATGAATGGTCGCCTGCATGACGAGGCACTCACCCGCCTCATTGATGAAACCGGTCTTTTGCAGACCAATGTCCCACGTCGGATTGCGCACCAGCGCATTCGTGCTGTTGTACGCGAGCGAACGCTTGCCGGTGTAGACCTCGTAGCTGTGATCGGTCGAGAACTTGCGGATCAGCGGATACTGATACGCCGCGTTGACCATCTTCACCAGGTCGCGCGCGCTCGACACATTCTGGCTCGTCAAACCCGTGGCGTTCTCGAAGTGCGTGTCGGTCATGCCGAGTTGCCTCGCCTTCGCGTTCATTGCCGCAAGAAACGCCGGGCGGCCGCCGGGGAAATAACGCGACAGCGCTGCGGCCGCGCGGTTTTCCGACGCCATTAGCGCGATATGCAGCATGTCTTCACGCGAGAGCACCGAGCCCACCGATAGACGCGAGCCGGTGTTTTTCTCGTAGTCGCGGTCTTCGTCGGTGACTTCCAGCTGGTCGGTCATGGACTCTTTCGAATCCAGCACCACCATCGCGGTCATCAGCTTGGTGATCGACGCAATCGGCACCACGGCGCGCGAGTTCTTGTCGAAGAGCGGTTCACCGGTGTTCTGATCGATCACGTAGGCGACGCTCGAGCGCAGCATCAACGCGTCCGGCGTTTCGTGCAGACCAAAAGCCTGGCCGACCGTCGGCTGACGCGGCTCATAGGCGACACGGCGCACCGCCGAATGGTGGCGACCATTCGACGTGTACGTTACGCGCTTACGCTTGACGCTTGCGCGCGGCGTGTCGTCGTCGGCGGCAACGGCCTTGACGGTCGCGCCTTTGCCGGCCTTCGACGACTTGCTCGACACCTTGGCGGTTGCCGGCTTTTTGGCCGTTTTGGCTTGTTTGGATGTTTTTGCGGTTGCAGCAGGCGTGGCGGCAAAAGCGCTCACAGGCGCGGCGAACGCCGCTGTGATGACCATGGAGACGGCCACCGACAGAGCGGTGCTGCGGGCCGCGCCGCGGATCACTTTTAGCGACGAAAACATGTCGGTTTTCATGGGTGTTCGGTAGGGAGCGGCGAGGGGTTTCCGCAAGTGTAGTAAAACAACGAAAAATTAGCAATTTGAAGCACTTATACGCGGTCCTTAAACCGGCTTGTAAGATCCGATCGCCAAAACACAAATAAGTGCCACGCCTCGATCGAAAAAAACGATCGCCGGCGCGTTGCTTCGCCGTTGCCGCCATCCACGGAAAGGGATGCTTCTTACAGCATAACGGCAAACGCGGAAACAACCTTAATAGGGGAAGTACGGTCACAGCGCCGATGCACAACGCTTCTGCGAACGCAAGGGAACAACGCCGGATCTTGCGGCAAGCTGTTAAACGCTTGCTGGAGACGCCAACGCGCATTCGACTAGCATCAGCCATTAACGTTCCATGAGACCTTCTGGTTTACGTCGGATGGACGAACTCACGAAAAGTCCTGTGGCGCGGCAATCATTACCGATTTCGACTGGCACCAGTGGGGTGCAAATGTCAAATCGACCTGGTCATACGCCGGTCATGCTTCGCGCATAAGTTCTTGTTTTATCAGCAACTTCTTAAGATTGTGCGACGCACAAAAAGTGCTTGACATTCGCGACAGGCATCCTAAAATAGCAACCATTGCTGCGATGCACAAAACATCGCGGTCCAGGCAGACGATCTAACGTCTCGCCACCAACCCAATGCGGTCCGCACAGACAGACCGCAATCCAGGAGCGTAAACCATGACTCTGCTGACCCCTGAGCAATTCGCCGCCGCCCAGAAAGCCAACTTTGAAACGCTGTTCGGCCTTACGACCAAGGCATTCGAAGGCGTCGAAAAGCTGGTTGAGCTGAACCTGCAAGTCGTGAAATCGACGCTCGCGGAAAGCCAGGAAAATGCTCAACGCGCGCTGTCGGTGAAAGACGCGCAGGAATTGCTGGCCCTGCAAGCAAGCCTTGCACAGCCGGTGGCTGAAAAGGCGCTGTCGTATGGCCGCCACGTGTATGAAATCGTCTCGGCAACCCAAGGTGAATTCGCCCGCGTCGCTGAAGCGCAATTCGAAGAGCAAAACCGCAAGGTGCAGTCGCTCGTCGAAAACGTCGCGAAGAATGCGCCGGCTGGTTCGGAAACCGCTGTCGCCGTGATGAAGTCGGCTATCACCGCCGCCAACACCACGTACGAAACGGTCCACAAGGCGACCAAGCAAGCCGTCGAAATCGCCGAAAGCAACTTCAATGCTGCCGCCACGGCCGCATCGAAGGCAGCTTCGCAAGCCGCTGCGCAAGCATCGCGCTCGTCGGCCAAGAAGGCAGTTTAAGTTTCATCAGGCATCGCCATCACGCCGGTCCAGCTCACCCGTTGGGCCGGCGCTGCTCCAGGCAACAGCGTCGAGCGGTTGCCGCTCGCCCGCCTCGATTGGCCGAACGCTCCGATACGTTGAATAACGTATCGTTTGCCCGGCGAAAGGCCGGGATTTTTTTGCCTGAGTTGTTGCCTGACACGCGCGGCCGTTTGTTCGTTTCCACCGTCTTGCACGGCGAACGCTACATCCAGCCCGCCGCGAAAAAAAACGGCGCGCCCTTCGCGGGGCGCGCCGTTTTTTTATAGAGCCCGCCTGAAAACGCGCGGGCTCGACAGCATTACTTCTTTTTCTGCGGCGGCAAATCGGTGCAGACGCCTTCGTACAATTCGGCGGCCATCCCGATCGATTCGCCGAGCGTCGGATGCGGATGAATCGTCTTGCCGATATCCGTTGCATCCGCGCCCATTTCAACCGCGAGACACACTTCGCTGATCAGGTCGCCCGCGTTCAGACCGACGATCCCGCCACCGATCACGCGATGCGTTTCCTCGTCAAACAGCAGTTTCGTGAAGCCTTCGTCGCGGCCGTTGGCGATCGCGCGGCCTGAAGCGGCCCACGGGAACACCGCCTTGCCGTACTTGACGCCTTCGGCCTTCAACTGGTCTTCCGTCTTGCCGGCCCAGGCCACTTCCGGATCGGTGTACGCCACCGACGGAATCTGCAACGCGTCGAAGTAGGCCTTCTCGCCGTGCGCGACTTCAGCGGCGACGTGCGCTTCATGCACGGCCTTGTGCGCGAGCATCGGCTGACCGACGATATCGCCGATCGCAAAGATGTGCGGCACGTTGGTGCGCATCTGCTTGTCGACCTCGATGAAGCCACGGTCCGTCACGGCAACGCCGGCCTTGTCGGCACCGATCCTCTTGCCGTTCGGCGTACGGCCGACGGCGACCAGCACGAGATCGTAGCGTTGCGCTTCCGCCGGGGCCTTTTCGCCCTCGAACGAGACGTAGATGCCGTCGTCTTTCGCTTCGGCCGCGGTGGTTTTGGTCTTCAGCATGACGTTGGCGAAACGCTTGCTGTTGTACTTCTCCCAGACCTTGACCAGATCACGGTCGGCACCGGCCATCAGACCGTCGAGCATTTCGACCACGTCGATCTGCGCGCCGAGCGTCGCATACACCGTCGCCATTTCGAGGCCGATGATGCCGCCGCCGATCACCAGCATGCGCTGCGGAATCTGACGCAATTCCAGCGCGCCGGTCGAGTCGACCACTCGCGGGTCTTCCGGAATGAACGGCAGCTTCACCGCTTCGGAGCCCGCGGCGATGATCGCCTGCTTGAACTTGACGACCTTCTTGCCGCTTTCGGTCTGCACTTCCATGTGATGCGGATCGACGAACGCGCCGGTACCCGTCACGACGTCGACCTTGCGCATTTTCGCCATGCCGGCGAGACCGCTGGTGAGCTTCTTGACGACGCCCGACTTGAAGTCGCGCAACTTGTCGAGATCGATTTGCGGCTTGCCGAACGTGATGCCGTGCGCGCCGAGCGCTTCGGCTTCGTCGATGACGAGCGCGGTATGCAGCAGCGCCTTCGACGGAATGCAGCCGACGTTCAGACAAACGCCGCCCAGCGTCGAATAACGCTCGACGAGCACCGTCTTCATGCCCAGATCGGCCGAGCGGAATGCAGCCGAATAGCCGCCGGGGCCCGAGCCGAGCACGAGCATGTCGCACTCGATGTCGGCGTTGCCGGAGAAGCTGCCGGCCTGCGGAGCGGGCGCGGCGGCCTTGGGCGCCGTGGCGGCCGGAGCCGGCGCTTTGGCGGGTTCGTTGGCCGGCGCCTTCGGTGCATCCTTGGCCGGAGCCGCGTCCGCGGACGTTTCGACGAGCGCGATGATCGAGCCTTGCGAGACTTTGTCGCCGGCTTTGACGCGCACTTCCTTGACGGTGCCGGCGGTATCGCTCGGCACTTCGATCGAGGCCTTATCGGACTCGAGCGTCATCAGCGCCTGTTCGTTCTCGATGACATCGCCCGCTTTGATATTGACTTCAATGACATCGACGTCCTTGAAGTCACCGATATCCGGCACTTTTACTTCGACGAGACTCATAGTGTCCCCTTCTTTTATTGATCGGTGATGAGGGTGAACCCAGGATTTCCGGCCTAACGGTCACATAAGACGCGAACAGAATCAGCCTTTGCCTTCCGCCCAAGGACGCGCCTTTCTTTTGCCTACTTTTCTTTGGAAGACGCCCCGAAGGAAGTGCCCTTGGGGTACAAAGAAAAGTAGGTGCCGCCCCGCACAGGGGCGACGCCAATAGACCACAAGAAAAACAGGTTCAACAGAGAGACGCGGATAACCACCTAAACAAAGCCATCCGCGCCGCAGACAACCATCACAAGATCAAAGAATCACACGCCGAAAATCGGCAAGAATCGACCCAAGATAAGCATTGAACCGCGCCGCCTCCGCCCCATCGATAACCCGATGGTCATACGACAAAGACATCGGCAAAATGAGCCGCGGCACAAACGCTTTGCCGTCCCAAACCGGCTTCATCGCGCCACGCGACAAACCGAGAATGGCGACTTCAGGCGCATTGATGATCGGCGTAAAGTTCGTCCCGCCGATCCCCCCAAGGGACGAAATCGAGAAGCAGCCGCCTTGCATCTGATCCGGCTTGAGCTTGCCTTCGCGCGCCGCCTTCGACAGATCGGTCATCTCCTTCGCGATCTCGACGAGACCCTTCTTGTCCGCATCACGAATCACCGGAACGACCAGACCGTTCGGCGTATCCGCGGCAAAACCCACGTGGTAGTACTGCTTGAACACGAGGTTATCGCCGTCGAGGCTCGCGTTGAACGTCGGGAATTTCTTCAGCGCGGAAACCACGGCCTTGATCACGAACGCCAGCATCGTGATCTTCACGCCGGCCTTTTCGTTTTCCTTGTTCAACTGCACGCGCAGCGCTTCGAGTTCGGTGATGTCCGCCTCGTCGTTGTTCGTGACGTGCGGAATCATGACCCAGTTGCGATGCAGATTCGCGCCCGAAATCTTCTTGATGCGCGACAGCGGCTTCGGATCGATCGGACCGAACTTCGTGAAGTCGACCTTCGGCCACGGCAGCAGATTCAATTCGCCGCCGCCTGCCGCCGCAGGCGCTGCCGCACCCGCCGGCGCCGCGCGCTGGCCGGTCATCACCCCCTTGATGAACGAGGTGACGTCGGCTTGCGTAATGCGGCCCTTCGGACCCGTGCCCTGCACTTGCGTCACATCGACGCCGAGTTCGCGCGCGAACTTGCGCACGGACGGCGAGGCATGGCTCGGATGACGCGCCCCGCCTTCGCCGGCCGGAATCAGCGGGGCCTGAGCGAGCGCCGACGGCGAAGCGGGAGCCGGCGACGGCGCGACCGGCGCATCCGACGGCTTCTCGACGGCTGCCGGTTTGGCGGCGGGCGCCGGCGCAGCCGCGCCGCCTTCCGCTTCCACCACGACGATCACCGAGCCTTCCGACACCGTATCGCCGACCTTGACCTTCACTTCCTTGACGACGCCGGCGGCCGAACTCGGCACGTCCATGGTCGCCTTGTCGGATTCGAGCGTCACGAGCGACTGCTCTTTCTCGACGCGATCGCCGACCTTCACCGCGACTTCGATCACGGGAATGTCTTTGTAGTCGCCGATATCCGGCACTTTCACTTCTTGCAGACCGCCGCCGGCCGGGGCCGGGGCAGGCGCCGGAGCCGCGGCGGGAGCCGGCGCAGGCGCGGCGGCCGGCGCGGGCGCCGGTGCGGCAGCAGGCGCGGCAGCCGAAGCACCGGCACCCGCGCCATTCAGCACGACGATCAACGAACCTTCCGACACGTTGTCGCCAACCTTGACCTTCACTTCCTTCACGACGCCCGCAGCCGAACTCGGCACGTCCATCGTCGCCTTGTCGGACTCCAGCGTAACGAGCGATTGCTCTTTCTCGACGGTATCACCCGCCTTCACCAGCACCTCGATCACAGGGATGTCCTTGTAATCGCCGATATCCGGCACCTTGACTTCGATCGCTTGACTCATTGTTAGTGTCTCCTGGGCCGCGCACGCGCCCCGCCCTGTCGATCAGGGCAGGCGCGCACGCCGTGGCACACGGGGAATGATGCCTTAGACGGTCATCGGGTTGGGTTTGGCGGGATCAAGGTTGTATTTCTTGAGCGCCTCGGCGACGACCTTGCGTTCGATCGTGCCTTCGTCTGCCAGTGCATTCAACGCGGCAACCGTGACCCAGTAGCGGTCGACTTCGAAGAAGTGGCGCAGCTTTTCACGCGTGTCCGAACGGCCATAGCCATCCGTGCCCAGCACGACGAATTTCTGCGGCACGAACGCGCGAATCTGCTCGGTGAGCGCCCGCACGTAGTCGGTGGAGGCGATGACCGGACCTTGCGTGTCCTTCAGGAGCTTCTCGACGTGCGAGAGCTTCTTCTCTTCGGTGGGATGCAGCAGGTTCCAGCGCTGCACTTCATGGCCTTCGCGCGCGAGTTCGGTGAAGCTCGGCACGCTCCACAGATCGGCGGCGACGCCCCAGTCGTTCTTCAGCAGGTCGGCGGCGGCGATCACTTCGTTGAAGATCGTGCCCGCGCCCATCAACTGCACGCGCGGCGCCTTCTTGTCGGCCTCCGCCTTGCGGAACGCGTACATGCCCTTGATGATGTCGGCGGCTACCGATTCGCCCTGCGGCATCGTCGGGTGCTCGTAGTTCTCGTTCATCACCGTGACGTAGTAGTACACGTCTTCCTGATCCGCGACCATGCGGCGCAGACCGTCCTGCATGATGACGGCGAGTTCGTAGCCGAACGTCGGGTCATAGCTGATGCAGTTCGGCACCGAGGCGGCCCACAGCAGCGAATGGCCGTCTTCGTGTTGCAGACCCTCGCCGTTCAGCGTCGTGCGGCCAGCCGTGCCGCCCAGCAGGAAGCCGCGCGAGCGCATGTCGCCCGCGGCCCATGCGAGGTCGCCGATGCGCTGGAAACCGAACATCGAGTAGAAGATGTAGAACGGGATCATGATCTCGCCGTGCGTCGAGTACGACGTCGCGGCCGCGATCCAGTCCGACATGCCGCCGGCTTCGTTGATGCCTTCCTGCAGGATCTGACCGGTTTCCGACTCACGGTAAAACATAAGCTGGTCGGAATCTTCCGGCACGTACTTCTGGCCGTCCTGATTCCAGATGCCGATCTGGCGGAACAGACCTTCCATGCCGAAGGTACGCGACTCGTCCGGCACGATCGGCACGATGCGCTTGCCGAGCGCCTTGTCCTTCAACAGGATGTTGAGAATCCGCACGAACGCCATCGTCGTGGAAATCTCGCGGCCTTCGCCCGTGCCCTTCAACAGCGGCTCGAATACCGACAGTTCCGGCACCGGCAGCGATTCGGCCTTCTGGCGACGCGCCGGCAGATAACCGCCGAGATCCTGACGGCGGGCGCGCATGTACTCGAGTTCCTTCGAGCCTTCCTCGAACTTCAGGTACGGCACGTTGACGAGGTCTTCGTCGGAGATCGGCAGACGGAACTGGTCGCGGAATTTCTTCAGCTGATCCACCTGCATCTTCTTCTGCTGGTGGGTGATGTTCATCGCCTGACCGGCTTCGCCCATGCCGTAGCCCTTGATCGTCTTGGCGAGGATCACGGTCGGCTGGCCCTTGGCGTTCGTCGCTTCCGAGAACGCCGCGTAGATCTTGTGCGGATCGTGGCCGCCGCGGTTCAGATTCCAGATGTCCTCGTCGGACCAGTCGGCGACCAGCGCCTTCAATTCCGGCGTGTTGAAGAAGTGCTCGCGAACGAACGCGCCCGACTCCGACTTGTACGTCTGATATTCGCCGTCGACGACTTCCATCATGCGGCGCATCAGCGCGCCCGACTTGTCGCGTTGGAACAGCGCGTCCCAGCGGCTGCCCCAGATCACCTTGATGACGTTCCAGCCCGCGCCGCGGAATTCGCTCTCGAGTTCCTGGATGATCTTGCCGTTACCGCGCACCGGACCGTCGAGGCGCTGCAGGTTGCAGTTGATCACGAACACAAGGTTGTCGAGCCGTTCGCGGCCGGCCATGCCGATCGCACCGAGCGATTCCGGTTCATCCGTCTCGCCGTCGCCGAGGAAAGCCCAGACCTTGCGGCCCTCGGTTTTCGCGATGCCGCGCGCCTGCATGTACTTCATGAAGCGCGCCTGATAGATCGCCATGATCGGGCCGAGACCCATCGAGACGGTCGGGAATTGCCAGAAGTCGGGCATCAGCCACGGGTGCGGATACGACGAGATGCCCTCGCCGCCCACTTCCTGGCGGAAGTTGTCGAGCTGGTTTTCGGTCAGACGGCCGAGCAGGAACGCGCGCGAGTACACGCCCGGCGACGAATGGCCCTGCACGAACACGAGGTCGCCGCCATGCTCGGCCGACGGCGCATGCCAGAAGTGGTTGTAGCCGACGTCATACAGCGTGGCAGCCGACGCGAACGATGCGATGTGGCCGCCGACGTTCGTGTCCTTGCCCGCGCGCAATACCATCGCGATGGCGTTCCAGCGCGTGTACGAGCGAATGCGGTGTTCGAGATCCTGGTCGCCCGGAATCGGCGCCTGACGCGAGACAGGAATCGTATTGATGTAGGGAGTGTTCGCCGAGAACGGCAGATGTTCGCCGTGCACACGGGCGAATTCGATTTGCTTTTCGATCAGGTAGTGAGCGCGATCGGGGCCAACAGCAGAAATCACGCCATCCAGCGCTTCAAGCCATTCGCCGGTTTCCTGGGGATCGTCGTCTTTTTCGGCGGCGACATATTTCATGACTTCGTCGGGTACAGCGGACATGCTCGTCTCCTGGATATAGAGGAACGCTCTTTGGACAGACGACGCGGACGAAGCACGGCCGCGGCAGCTTCGGCCGATTGTAATAAGGGTCCCGACGTCCGCGCAACAAAATTTTCGAATTGCGAGATCGATTCTCACAATGCGGAAAATTGCTGCGACGCAACCTGATTTGACTGCCGATCGACGGATACGCCGGGTAGTTTGCTCCGATTAACGTGAGTTTCCGCGCTTTTTTGCGCCATTTACGAGCGACGCGCTGCGCTACAATGCCACGCATGTTGACCGAACGGCTTTTCGCACGCTCGGCGCGCACCGCCGGTCATTCGGCGGATTCGACGCCGTCCTCCCGCTGGCACCATGGACCATGGTGGTCGAATTCCTATTTGCTCACGCCGCTTCTGTCGATCCTCGTTTTTCTGGTCGTCATGAGCCTGATTCTGTGGAGTTTGAACCGGCGCGAGCAACAGCAGCAGGAAGACACGCTTTACCGTAACGTCGCATGGGCGCAGCAGCAGATCCGCCTTTCCATGACCGGCGCGCAGGAACAGATCCAGGCGCTCGCGCGCGACCTCGTCGCCGGCCACGGCGACCCGCATTCGTTCCAGGTGTCCACCACGGACATCATGCAGGGGCATCCCGAGATCCTCTACATGAACTGGTACACGAGCCAGCAGCAGCCGCGCTGGCCCAATACCGCGCTGCCGGTGTTCGGCCAGCGCCTCGCCAAGCCGAACGACTCGCAGATGGACGAGGCCGTGAAAGCCGCGTTTGCCGAGGCGCGCAGCACGCGCCGCCAGGTGTACTCGCCGTTGATCTACGACGACCTGGGCAACGGCTACATCACGCTGCAAACGCCGGTGTTCCGCGACCGCGAGTTTCTCGGCACCGTCGCCGCCGTGTTTTCGGTGGAAGGCATCCTGAAGCACGACATTCCGCCTGAGCTGTCCGCCAAGTACAAGATCTCGATCATCGACGTGAACAACCGCGAGTTGACCACTACGTCGACCCGCCCGCGCCTGCCGCGCGACATGTTCTACGATCTGCCGCTCGATCCGCCGGGCCAGGGCGTTTCGGTGCGCGTGTACGCGTTCCCGCAGATGACCAACTTCACCAACAACACGCTGGTCTGGCTGGTGGCGGGCCTGTCGTGCTTCGTGCTGTGGAGTTTGTGGAGCCTGTGGAAACACACGCGGCAACGTTTCGAAGCGCAGCAGGCGCTGTACGCCGAAGCCTTCTTTCGCCGTGCGATGGAAAACTCGGTGCTGATCGGCATGCGCGTGCTCGACATGCATGGCCGCATTACTCACGTCAATCCGGCGTTTTGCCGCATGACCGGCTGGGACGAAAGCGATCTGGTCGGCAAGACCGCGCCGTTCGCCTACTGGCCGCGCGACGCGTATCCGGAAATGCAGCGCCAGCTCGACATGACGCTGCGCGGCAAGGCGCCCTCGTCGGGTTTCGAACTGCGGGTGCGCCGCAAGGACGGTTCGCTGTTCCATGCGCGCCTGTACGTGTCGCCGCTGATCGACAGTTCGGGCCGTCAAACCGGCTGGATGTCGTCGATGACCGACATCACCGAACCGAAGCGCGCGCGCGAGGAACTCGCCGCCGCGCACGAGCGCTTCACCACGGTCCTGGAAAGCCTCGACGCCGCGGTGTCCGTGCTGGCCGCCGACGAGGCCGAACTGCTGTTCGCCAACCGCTACTACCGGCATCTCTTCGGCATTCGCCCGGACGGTCATCTGGAATTGGCGGGCGGCGGCTTCGATAGCTCGCAGGCGTCGTCCGATTCGATCGACATGGTGGACACCTATGCCGGTCTGCCCGCCGCGGCGCTGACCGAAAGCACCGCCGACGCGCAGGAAATCTACGTGCAAAGCATCCAGAAATGGTTCGAGGTGCGCCGCCAGTACATTCAGTGGGTGGACGGCCATCTCGCGCAGATGCAGATCGCGACCGACATCACCACGCGCAAGCAGGCTCAGGAACTGTCGCGCCAGCAGGACGAGAAGCTGCAGTTCACCAGCCGTCTGATGACGATGGGCGAAATGGCCTCCTCGCTCGCGCACGAACTGAACCAGCCGCTCGCCGCGATCAATAACTATTGCTCGGGAACCGTTGCACTGGTTAAATCCGGTCGAACGACGCCTGATAATCTCTTGCCCGTGCTCGAAAAAACCGCGCAGCAGGCGGTGCGGGCGGGCATGATCATCAAGCGCATTCGCGAGTTCGTCAAACGCAGCGAGCCGAAGCGGCAGGCCACGCGCGTGGCCGATATCGTCGCGGATGCCGTGGGTCTGGCCGAACTCGAGGCGAGGAAGCGCCGCATTCGCATCGTCACGGACTTGCGTTCGCGCCTGCCGGTGATCTACGTCGATCCGGTGCTGATCGAGCAGGTGCTGGTCAACCTGCTGAAGAACGGCGCCGAAGCCATGCACGAGGCACGCCCCGACGCCGTCGATCCGGTGATTCGCGTGGTCGTGCGGCTGGAAGGCGGCTTTGTCAGGATCAGCGTGGTCGACCAGGGGCCGGGTGTCGACGAAGCAACGGCCGAGCGTCTGTTTGAACCGTTTTACAGCACCAAGTCCGACGGTATGGGCATGGGGTTGAACATTTGCCGTTCGATTATTGAATCGCATCGCGGCCGTCTGTGGGTGGTGAACAACGTCGAGTCCGACGGCCACATCACGGGCGCCACGTTCCATTGCAGTCTGCCCATTGGAGAGCCTGACGGCCCGAGCAACGGCGGGTCACAGGCGCCGACACCACAAACCGTTACGGGAGAGCTATGAACAGCCCAGTCACCACACAGGAAACAGTCTTTGTCGTCGACGACGACGAGGCCGTGCGAGATTCGCTGCGCTGGCTGCTGGAGGCGAACGGCTACCGCGTGCAATGCTTCTCCAGCGCCGAGCAGTTCATCGACGCCTGGCAGCCGCATCAGCACCCCGGCCAGATCGCGTGCCTGATTCTCGACGTGCGGATGTCCGGCATGAGCGGACTCGAGTTGCAGGAACGCCTGATCGCCGACAACGCCTCGCTGCCGATCATCTTCGTGACGGGCCATGGCGACGTGCCGATGGCGGTCTCGACGATGAAGAAAGGCGCGATGGACTTCATCGAAAAACCGTTCGACGAAGCCGAGTTGCGCAAGCTGGTCGAGCGCATGCTCGACAAGGCGCGCAGCGAAAGCACCAGCGTGCAGCAACAGCGCGCCGCCGCCGAACGACTGGGCAAGCTGACCGCGCGCGAGCACCAGGTGCTGGAGCGCATCATCGCCGGCCGCCTGAACAAGCAGATCGCCGACGACCTCGGCATCAGCATCAAGACGGTCGAGGCGCACCGCGCGAACATCATGGAAAAACTCAACGTCAACACCGTCGCGGATCTGCTGCGACTGGCGTTGTCGAACAAGCCGCAGCAAGCACAATAAGCGCGACAGGCGGCCTCCCCGCCAGGCGTTTTCGAGTTTCAACGGCCGGACTGTCGACGAGTCCGGCCCGCTTCGTCTCCGTTTCCCTTCTGTTTTCCCTCTGCCTTTGCCCGAGCGGCTCGCTGATTCCGGGTACGCCTTGGCCGGGTCTTGTTCGTTTGCCCGTTTGCGCATGCTCGCCGATCGCTCCCATCGCGCTCCATCCCGCCGCACGGGCGAGCAGTGCGGCGCGCGTCCGTGCCGCCGCTCAACGCGGATATCGGCGCAGCGCTCGTCTTCCTATGCAACGGCCGTGCCACGGGAAGCGCGGCGCTCTCGCGCGAGCCGGAATCGCCCTGTGGCTCGTCATGCGGGTCGGTATAATGTCGGACTTTGCAGCGCTGCTTATCGCCGATTCGCGCCGCGCGCTTTTCACGTGCCGACCCGTTCCGGTTGAAAAGCGCCATCGACGTGCGCGCCCCGCCCGCTTTCCAAACTGCCCATCTCGACCGACCATGACTGCCAAACTGATCGACGGCCTAGCCCTTTCCAAGACCCTGCGCGCCGACGTCGCCGCGCGCGCCGCCGCCCTCACCGCCCGCGGCCATCAGCCGGGCCTCGCGGTGGTGCTGGTGGGCGCGAATCCGGCCAGCGAAGTGTATGTGCGCAACAAGGTGAAGGCCTGCCACGACAACGGTCTCGGCTCGTCGTTCGACCGCTATCCGGCCGACTTGCCCGAAGCCGATCTGCTCGCGCGCATCGACGAACTGAACCGCGATCCGCGCATCCACGGCATTCTGGTGCAATTGCCGCTGCCGCCGCATATCGACAGTCATAAGGTGATCGAGGCGATCGCGCCCGAGAAGGACGTCGACGGCTTTCACGTCGCCAATGCCGGCGCGCTGCTGACCGGCCAGCCGCTGTTCCGCCCGTGCACGCCGTATGGCGTGATGAAGATGCTGGCCGCTTACCAGATTCCGCTGCAGGGCGCCAATGCTGTTGTGATCGGCCGCTCGAACATCGTCGGCAAGCCGATGGCGCTGCTGCTGCTCGAAGCCGGCGCGACCGTCACGATCTGCCACAGCAAGACGCGCGATCTGGCCGCGCACACGCGCAACGCCGACGTGGTGGTCGCCGCCACCGGGCTGCGCAACATTCTCACCGCCGAGATGGTGAAGCCGGGCGCCGCGGTGATCGACGTCGGCATGAATCGCGACGAAGCCGGCAAGCTGTGCGGCGACGTCGACTTCGCGGGCGTCAAGGAAGTGGCCGGCTACATCACGCCGGTACCGGGCGGCGTCGGCCCGATGACCATCACGATGCTGCTCGTCAACACGATCGAAGCCGCCGAGCGCGAAGCGGCCGCAACGGCGTAATCAAGCCCCAACGGCGCGTTGCGCCGCCCACACTTCTCTCGCGCGCGGAACCGCGACATCTGATAATTTGTCTGCCGACGGATTGGAATCGGCGTGTCCTGCCCCAATAATGTCTTTATCCGGTCTTATCGGGGCGCTTATCGGGGCGTCGTCGCGCGCCCGTCGAAGCGCCCCGATTACCCCGTTCACCCGCGTCAGACAGGAAGCCTCATGTCCACTACCGCCTCGAATCACGACAATCCGCTCCTCGATTTCTCCGATCTGCCGCGCTTTGGCGAAATCCGCCCCGAACACGTGACGCCCGCCCTCGATGTGCTGCTCGCCGACGCGGCCGCCGCCGTCGAGCGCGCCGCCCAACCGATCACCCCCGCCTCGTGGGCCGACGTGGTCGAGCCGGTCGAACGCGGCACCGAACCGCTGTCGCGCGCATGGAGCGTGGTGGGCCATTTGAACGCCGTCGCCGATACGCCGGAACTGCGCGCGGTGTACGGAGAAAACCTGCCACGCGTCACGGAATTCTGGTCGAGCGTCGGACAGAATCTCGCGCTCTATGAGAAGTACAAGGCATTGCACGCCAGCAGCGATTTCGTCTCGCTCACCGGCGAGCGCAAGAAAATCCTCGGCAATGCGCTGCGCGATTTCCGTTTGTCCGGCGCGGAATTGCCGGAAGATCAGAAGCCGCGCTTCGCCGAATTGCAGGAGCGCCAGGCGGCGCTCTCGAAGGCGTTTTCCGATCATGTGCTCGATGCGACCAACGCGTATGCCTACGTCGTCGAGGCTGGCGATGAAGCGCAACTGGCCGGTCTGCCGGAAGACGTGATCGAAGCCGCGAAGGAAGCCGCCGAACGCGAAGGCAAAACCGGCTACAAATTCACGCTGCACTTCCCCTCGTATTTTCCGGTGATGCAGTACTCGGAAAATCGCGCGATGCGCGAGGCGGTGTATCGCGCCTACGTGACGCGCGCCTCCGAACTCGGTCCGCAATACGGCAACGGCAAGCCCGAGTGGGACAACACCGCCGTGCTAGCCGAACAGCTGCAACTGCGCGCGGAAGAAGCGCGCATGCTCGGCTACAACAACTTCGCCGAGGTCTCGCTCGCGCCGAAAATGGCCGAATCGCCCGCGCAGGTGATGGCCTTCCTCGAAGACCTCGCCGTGCGCGCTCGCCCGCATGCCGAACAGGACTGGAAAGAGTTGCGCGAATTCGCCGCCAACGAACTCGGCATGACCGAACTGCAACCGTGGGACATGACGTTTGCGGCAGAACGCCTGCGTCAGAAGCGCTATTCGTTTTCGGAAAACGAAGTCAAACAGTACTTCCCCGAAGACACCGTGTTCAAGGGTCTTTTCAAGGTCACGGAAACGCTGTTCGGCGTGCGCATCCGTCGCGACGAAGCGGCCGTATGGCATCCCGACGTGCGCTTTTTCCGCGTCGAGAATCAGGACGGCGGCCTCGTCGCGCAGTTCTACCTCGACCTGTACGCACGCGAAGGCAAACGCGGCGGCGCATGGATGGACGACGCGCGCGGGCGTCACAAGCACGCGCACGGCGGCGTGCAAACGCCGGTTGCGTATCTGACCTGCAACTTCTCCGCGCCGGTCGGCGGCAAGCCCGCCTGCTTCACGCACGACGAAGTCATCACGCTGTTCCACGAATTCGGCCACGGTCTGCATCACATGCTCACGCGCGTCGATGAACTGGGCGTGTCCGGCATCAACGGCGTCGAGTGGGACGCGGTCGAACTGCCGTCGCAATTCATGGAGAACTTCTGCTGGGAGTGGGACGTGCTGAGCGACATGACTTCGCACGTCGAGACGGCCAGGCCGCTGCCGCGCGAGCTGTTCGACAAGATGCTCGCCGCGAAGAATTTCCAGAGCGGTCTCGGCACGCTGCGGCAGATCGTGTTCTCGATGTTCGACATGCAACTGCATACCGGTTTCGACGCGGCCGGCACGAAGAACGCCACCGAACTCGCGAGCGAGATCAACGAGCGTTTTCATGTCGTGCCGCAAGCGCCGTTCTCGCGTTGGCCGAATACGTTCAGCCATATTTTCGCGGGCGGTTATGCAGCGGGCTACTACAGCTACAAGTGGGCCGAAGTGTTGTCCGCCGATGCCTACGCCGCGTTCGAGGAAGCGGCGCAAGCCGCGAGCGGCAGCGTGCTCGATCAGGCAACGGGCATGCGCTATCGCAAGGAGATTCTCGAAGTGGGCGGCAGCCGTCCGGCGATGGAATCGTTCAAGGCGTTCCGCGGCCGCGAGCCGAGCATCGACGCCTTGTTGCGGCACAACGGCATGACGCCCGCCGCGGCGCATTGATCTTGCGTTGAAGCATCCGTCGGCGCGTTGGCGTTGCACCGATAAGAAAGCCGGTGACTTGCGTGAGCAAGCACCGGCTTTTTCGTGCGCGCCGGCAGCGCCTGCGTTGCGCTGTGCGGCGGGGCTAACCCCGACGCAGCTTGAAGTCCACTTCCGAAGGACGCCCCGCCAGTGACAACGCGGCGCGCGCGGCGGGCGCCCGGCTCACCACCTTGCCGCGGCTCACCACGGCAAGGCGTGCCGCCCGCAGACGGATCGCTTCGACCGGATCGCGCGCGTCGAGCAGCACGAGATTGGCCGCGCAGCCCGGCGCTACGCCATAACCTTCCAGCCCGAGAATCCGCGCGGCGTTCACCGTGACCGCATCGAAACACGCCTGCATGCCGTCGACGCCCGTCATCTGCGCGACGTGCAGGCCCATGTGCGCGACTTCGAGCATGTCCCCCGAGCCCAGGCTGTACCACGGATCCATCACGCAGTCGTGGCCGAACGCCACGTTGATGCCCGCCGCCATCATCTCCGGCACACGGGTCATGCCGCGCCGTTTCGGATAGGTGTCGCTGCGGCCCTGCAACGTGATGTTGATCAGCGGGTTCGCGATCGCATGGACACCCGCTTCGCGGATCAGCGGCAACAGCTTGCTCACGTAGTAGTTGTCCATTGAATGCATCGAGGTCAGATGCGAACCGGTGACGCGCCCTTGCAAGCCGAGCCGATGCGTTTCGGCCGCGAGCGTTTCGATGTGACGCGACAGCGGGTCGTCCGATTCGTCGCAATGCATGTCGACGCGCAAGCCCTGTTCCGCCGCGTATTCGCACAGCATGCGCACGGACTGCACGCCGTCGGCCATCGTGCGCTCGAAATGCGGAATCCCGCCGACCACGTCCACGCCCATCGCAATCGAGCGCTTGAGGTTCTCGAACGCGCCGGCACTGCGCAAGACGCCGTCTTGCGGAAAGGCAACCAGTTGCAGGTCGAGATACGGCGCGACACGGCGTTTCACTTCGACGAGCGCCTCGACCGCGAGCAGACGCGGATCGCACACGTCCACGTGACTGCGGATCGCCAGCAGCCCGCGCGCGACGGCCCAGTCGCAGTACTGCAGCGCGCGTTCGATCAACGCCTCTTGCGTCAGGTCCGGCTTCAATTCGCCCCACAGCGCGATGCCTTCCAGCAAGGTGCCCGATGCGTTCACGCGCGGCAAGCCGTATGACAGCGTCGCATCCATGTGGAAATGCGGATCGACGAACGGCGGCGTGACGAGGGAGCCGGCGGCGTCGAGTTCCTCGCGCGCGCTCGCGGCCAGATTCGGTTCGACGGCAACGATGCGGCCCGCGTCGATGCCGATGTCGACCGGTTGCGTGTGTTGCGGCGCGGCGCCTCGCGGCAGCATCGCGCGGCGGATGATCAGATCCATGTATCGCTCCCTGTTGACCGCTCGTTGACTGATAGCGATTCTATCGGCGTCAGAAACCGTTTGCGCGCGTTTTAGCGAGACCGCCGTACCGGCGCGCGGCGGCGAATCCGTACCGGCTGCGCGCCCGGTGCCCGCCTATACTCCGCTTTTCGAACGGCCGATGCATCGCGTCCACGCATACGTGATGCATCCAATCACGGAGCACGCAGATGAAAACGATCGGTGTGATCGGCGGGATGAGCTGGGAATCGTCCGCCGAATACTACAAGCTGCTCAACCGCCACGCGAAGGCGCGCCTCGGCGGCCACCACAACGCTCGCAGCCTGATGCTCACTGTCGACTTCGCGCCGGTCGAAACGCTTCAGCGCGCCGGCGACTGGAGCGCGCTCGGCGAGCAGATGGCCGATGCCGCGCGCCGGCTCGAACGAGGCGGCGCCGATCTCGTGATGCTGGCGACGAACACAATGCATCGCGTGTATGAATCGATCGAGCAGGCGATCGAGGTGCCGTTTCTCCACATTGCCGATCCGACCGGCGAGGCACTGCGCGCCGCGGGCATCGAGCGAGTGGGTTTGCTCGGCACACGTTATACGATGGAGCAGACGTTTTACACGGGCCGCTTGCGCGAGCGTCATGGACTCGACACGCTGGTTCCCGACGAAGCCGGACGCGCATACGTGCACCGCATCATTTATGACGAGCTGTGTCACGGCAAGATCACTGACGATTCGCGTGAGGTGTATCAGCGTGTGATCGAAGACCTCGCCGCGCGCGGAGCGCAAGCGGTGATTCTCGGTTGCACCGAAATCACGTTGCTGATCAAGCCGGAAGATTCCGTGCTGCCGGTGTTCGATACGACCGCGTTGCATGCGCAAGCGGCGGTTGAGTGGGCGGTCGAGGTGAAGTGAATGGCGGCATGTAGGAATCGGCATGCCACTGCATGAAGAACCGACGCCACCAGTTAAAAAGCCCGCTTGGCTTGCGCCAACGGGCTTTCAACAATGCTTGGTTGCGGGGGTAGGATTTGAACCTACGACCTTCGGGTTATGAGCCCGACGAGCTGCCAGACTGCTCCACCCCGCGTCAGAGAAAACGGATTGTATAGAGATGCTCGCAAGACGTCAAACAATCACCGGACTTATTTCAAACAACGCGTGCATGCACGACGCCGTTCAAAGATCCTGCACCGTGGCGCCTTCCACCTTGCCGTCGATAATGTCGGCACCGTACTGGCTCGCGCTGCGTTTGGCGACACCGAAATCGGAGAATGTGGCCGGCAGCACGAGACGAAATACGCGGCTCGCTTTCGAGCCGCTGATCGCGCCCGGCCGGCAGACGCGCACCGCGACGTCGTAACCTTCGGCGTGGCGCTTGTGGCCGTCGAATTTGTCGAACGCCCGCGAAAACACCAGCGGATGCACTTCGAAATTCTTATAGAGGGCTGGATAGAGTTCGGCCATGATGTCTCCCGATGCGTGAGCGCGAATGTGATCCCACTATACGCTGCGCCCTGCCCGCTCCACGCTTTTATTTTCCGCCGTTAGGCTCGACAGCGGCGACGGCAATTTTCACGGACGCCCATCGCGCACGATAAGATGCGGGCTACCGGAATAACCCGAATGGCCCAGCAAGAACGTGAGAATTTCATGAAAATCGCCACCTGGAACGTCAACTCCCTCAAAGTCCGCCAGCAACACGTCATCGACTGGCTCGAAACGAGTCACACCGACGTGCTGTGCCTCCAGGAACTGAAGCTGCCCGACGAAAAATTTCCGCGCGCCGAGCTCGCGGAAAAAGGCTATCGGAGCTGGTTCGCCGGCCAGAAAACGTATAACGGCGTCGGCATCCTGGTGCGCGAGGGGCTGAACGTCGACGAAGACAGCATCGTGCGGAACATTCCCGGTTTCGAGGATCCGCAGCAACGCGTGATCGCCGCGACCATCGAAGGCGTGCGCGTCGTCTCCGCGTACTTCCCGAACGGCCAGGCGCCGGGCACCGAGAAGTTCGCGTACAAGCTGCGCTGGCTCGCCGCGCTGCACGACTGGATCGCGAGCGAAATGGCACTGCATCCGAAACTCGCGCTGCTCGGCGACTATAACATCGCACCTGAAGATCGCGACGTGCACGATCCAGAAGCGTGGGAAGGCCAGAATCTGGTGTCGCCCGAAGAACGCGCGGAGTTCGTTCGGCTGATCAGCCTCGGCCTCGTCGACGCGTTCCGCCAGTTCGAACAGCCGGAGAAGATCTACTCGTGGTGGGACTACCGGATGCTCGCGTTTCGCCGCAACGCGGGGCTGCGCATCGACCATATTCTGCTGTCGAAAGCGCTGGCCGAGGCATGCTCGTCGTGCGACGTCGACAAGGTGCCGCGCAAATGGGATCAGCCGTCGGACCACGCGCCGGTCGTCGCGCAAATCGGCTGATCTCGCCGCCCGATGCGAGACCCTGGAACGGCCTCTTTCAGACCCGCGTCGCGCTCAAGCGGGAGCGCCTAAACAGCGCCACAAAAACTCGAACACCATCGCATCGTGCTCGGCCTGCTCCAGTTCATCGGAACCGCCGTGCCCGCCTTCCGTGTTCTCCCGATACCAGACCTTGTCCGCGCCCAGCGCCTGCATGCGCGCGGCCATCTTGCGCGCGTGTGCCGGATGCACACGGTCGTCGGCGGTCGAGGTGGTCAACAATACAGGTGGATACCCGACGCCCGCGCTCACCCGGTGATACGGTGAGTAAGTCAGTATGACTTCCGTGACGTACGGGCTGGCCTCGTGTGGGGAATAAACGCGGGTTAGCATCGCTGCCAGAGCCGCACGGTGTGGGCAGGCCACACCCGGCAACTTCCACCAC